>DATJRF010000059.1:0-16953 GCA_035505015.1 Verrucomicrobiia bacterium
CGGCGGCCGCGTAGACGTTGGGGACGGCGAACATGACGCCGCCGCCCGGATACCACGTGCCGGGCAGGTACGAGAGCCCGAACGTGCTGCCGTCGGGCAGCTCGAACTCCGTCTCGCGCTCGCCCGAGGAGGCGACCGGCAGGCCGATCACGTCGCGATAGAAGGCGACGCCCCGTTCGTAATCTTTGGCGAGGTAATAGTGTGCGTCGATGCCGCGCGTTCCGATGCCGGCGAGAGTCTGCGTTTCCATACGGCGAGCGTAAACGCCATACTTGACAGGTACTGTCATATTTGCGTAGTAGTCTCCTAGAAGCATGAAGGCCGACCGGCTGATCTCGCTGCTGCTGCTCCTGCAATCGGGTCAGCGGCGCCCCGCCCGGACGCTCGCGAGCGCGCTCGAAGTCTGCGAGCGCACGATCTACCGCGACGTCGAGGCGCTCTGCGCGGCCGGCGTGCCGGTGTACGCCGAGCGCGGCCCCGAGGGCGGAATCTCGCTCTCCGACGGCTACCGCCGGGCGCTCACCAACTTCAGCGAAGACGAGATCCGCGCGCTCTTCGTCTCGGGCGCGAGCCCGCTCGCCGATCTCGGGCTCGCGGGCGGTCTCGACCGCGCGCTCGAGAAGCTGCGCGGCGGCTTAGGCGATCTGCAACGGCGCGCTGCGGAGAAGGCGCGCTCGCGCGTGCATCTCGACCAGCGCCGCTGGTATCAGGGTGAGCCGCCGCGCGAGCTGCTCACGACGCTGCGGCGCGCGGTCTGGGACGACCGCCGCGTTCGCTTGCGCTACGAGGACCGCAAACGCAACCTCACGACGCGAACCGTCGATCCGCTCGGGCTCGTCTCGAAGGCCGGCGTCTGGTATCTCGTCGCGCGTTCGCAGGACGAGCTGCGAAGCTTCCGCGCCGACCGTATCCGCTCCGCCGACGAGCTGATGGAGCGCTTCGAACGGCCGCCGTCCTTCGATCTCGAGCGCTATTGGAGCGAGTCGACCGCAGCGCTCGCACGCGATCGCCCGACCAACTACTGCGTCACCTTCGCCGTCCGCCTCGAGGCGCTCGAAGAGGTGACGATGTTCTGGGAGAGCGAGATCCGCGAGCGCACGCCGAGCGAAGCGACGGTGCTCGTCACGTTCTCCGGCCGGGAGCCGGCGCTCTACCACGCGCTGGCGTGGGGAGCGAGCGCGCGCGTGCTCGACCCGCCGGAGCTGCGCGAAGCGATCGCCGCCCGCGCGCGCGAAGCCCTCGCGCTCTACGGCTAGAGCGCGACGCGGCGGAAGTCGGCGAGCAGCGAGCAGAGATAGGCGAGAAAGCGCGCGGCGAGCGCGCCGTCGATGACGCGGTGGTCGTAGCTCACGTCGACCGGCAGCATCAGGCGCGGCGCGAACTCCTTGCCGTTCCACACCGGCTCGATCGCCGAGCGCACGGCGCCGAGGATCGCGACCTCGGGCGCGTTGACGATCTGGGTGAAGGCGGTCCCGCCGATGCCGCCGATCGAGGAGATGGTGAACGTCCCGCCTTGCATCTCGGCGAGCGCGAGCTTGCCGTCGCGCGCTTTGGACGCGAGCTCGGAAGACTCGCGGGCGATCTCGGCGAGCCCCTTGCGATCGGCGTTCTTGAGCACCGGCACGACGAGGCCGTTCGGCGTGTCCGCCGCAAAGCCGACGTTGTAATAGCGCTTGTAGACGAGCTCGTCGCCGTCGAGGGAGGCGTTGAACTCGGGAAAACGCTGCAGTGCCGCGACCGAGGCTTTGACGAGGAAGGCGAGCACCGTGAGCTTGGTCGGATCCTTGCGCTTGGCATTCTCGGCGTTGATCTCGTTGCGGAAGGCTTCGAGCTCGGTGACGTCGGCCTTGTCGAAGTTCGTGATGTGCGGGATCTGCAGCCAGTTGCGGTGCAGGTTCGGGCCGGAGAGCTTCTTGATGCGCGGTAGCGGCTTGCGCTCGATCTCGCCGTACTGCGCGAAGTCCACCTTCGGCCACGGCGGCAAGCCCGCGAGCGCCGTGCCGCCCGGCGCGGAGCCGCCCGCTCGCAACGCGTCCTTGACGTATCCTTGAACGTCCTCGCGCGTGATCCGTCCGTTGGGCCCGCTGCCCCGCAGCCCCTCGAGCTCCACGCCGAGCTCGCGCGCGAACTTGCGAATCGAAGGGCTCGCATGCACGATCCCCTCACGAACCTGGCTCGGCGCGAGCGGCGCGGCGGCGGCGGGTTCCGGCGCAAGAGCGCGCGCCGGCGCAACCGGCGCGGCCTGCGCCGGCGCGGGCACGGACGCCGCCTCGGCCGTCTCGAGCGTTGCGAGCAGCGATCCGAGCGAGACTTTGTCGCCCGGCTTCACCGCGATCGTCTTGATCGTGCCCGCGGCGGCGGAGGGAACCTCCATCGAGGCCTTTTCGCTCTCGAGCACGACGAGCGGCGTCTCCTTCGCGACGACGTCGCCCGGCTTCACCAGCACTTCGACGACCGGTACCTCCTTGAAGTCGCCGATGTCGGGGACGGTGAGATCGATCGTCCGTAGCGCCGACCCTTCGCTCTTCGCGACGCTCTGCGGCGCAGCGGCGCTTTTTTCGGAGATGCTTGCGACGAGGGAGCCTTGCGAGACCTTGTCGCCGATTTTGACGCCGACCGCTTCGACCGTGCCGGCGGCGGTCGAGGGAACTTCCATCGAGGCTTTCTCGCTCTCGAGCACGACGAGCGGGGTCTCCTTCGCGACGACATCGCCGGGTTTGACGAGCACCTCGATCACGGGGACGTCTTTGAAGTCGCCGATGTCGGGGACGCGGACTTCGATCGTACCGCTCATCAGACGCTCACCGGATTGGGCTTCTCGGGATCGATCTTATACTTCTGAATAGCTTGCGCGGCGAGCTTGACCGGCACGGTTCCCTCGTCGGCCAGGGCCTTGAGCGCCGCCAGCGCTACGTAGTGACGGTTGACTTCGAAGAACTCGCGCAGCTTGCGGCGGAAATCACTGCGCCCGAAACCGTCGGTGCCGAGCGTGCAGTAGCGGCGCCCGACGTACGGGCGGATCTGCTCGGCAAAAGTGCGCACGTAATCGGTCGCAGCGACGCCCGGGCCGGCGCGGCCTTCCAAGCATTGCGCGACGTACGAGCGGCGCGGCTTCTCGGCGGGATGGAGCAGGTTCCAGCGCTCTGCCGCGACGCCGTCGCGCTGCAGCTCGTTGAAGCTCGGCACGCTCCACACGTCGGCGCGGACGTTCCAATCGTCGGCCAGCAGCTTTGCGGCCGCCTCGACTTCGCGCAGGATCGCTCCGCTGCCGAAGAGCTGAACGCGCGGCTCCTTGGCCTTGCCCTCGCCGGCGTCGTGCAAGAGGTACATTCCGCGCAGGATGCCGTCGCGGGCGCCCTCGGGCATCGCCGGATGCGCGTAGTTTTCGTTGAGGAGCGTGATGTAGTAATAGACGTCCTCTTGCTCGGCGAGCATTCGGCGCAGGCCGTCTTGGATGATGACCGCGACCTCGTAGCTGTAGGTCGGATCGTAGCTGCGGCAGTTCGGTACGAACGACGCCATCACTTGGCTGCTGCCGTCCTCGTGCTGGAGACCCTCGCCGTTGAGCGTCGTGCGCCCCGAGGTGCCGCCGAGCAAGAAGCCGCGCGTGCGACTGTCGCCGGCCGCCCACGCGAGATCGCCCACGCGCTGGAAACCGAACATCGAGTAGAAGATGTAGAACGGGATCATCGGCAGATCGTGGTTGGAGTACGACGTGCCGGCGGCGATCCACGACGAGATCGCGCCCGCCTCGTTGATGCCTTCTTGCAGGATCTGCCCGAGTTTGTCCTCGCGGTACCACATGAGCTGTTCGGCGTCTTGCGGATGGTAGAGCTGCCCGACCGACGAGTAGATGCCGAGCTGGCGGAACATGCCCTCCATGCCGAAGGTTCGCGATTCGTCGGCGACGATCGGCACGACGCGCGCGCCGATCGCGTGGTCGCGCACGATCGCGCTGAGCACGCGTACGAAGGCCATCGTGGTCGAGATCTCGCGATCGCCGGTGCTCTGCAGCTGCGCGTCGAAGGCGGCGAGCTCCGGCACGGCGAGCGCGCTCGAGCGGCGCCGGCGCTGGGGCAGGCTGCCGGCCTGCGCGACGCGCTCGCGCAGGTACTTCATCTCGGCGCTCTCCTCGTCCGGCTTGAAGAACGGGATCCCTCCGATCTCGGTGTCGCCGACGGGGATCGAGAAGCGGTCGCGAAACGCGCGCATCTCCTCGAGTTCCATCTTCTTGGCTTGGTGGGCGATGTTGCGCGCTTCGCCGGCCTCACCCATCCCGTACCCCTTGATGGTCTTGGCGAGGATGACGGTCGGCGCGCCGCGGTGCTCGACCGCCGCCTTGTAGGCCGCGTAGACCTTGAGCGGGTCGTGCCCGCCGCGCTGCAGCGCCCAGATCTCCGCGTCGCTCCAATGCTCGACGAGCTTGGCCGTCTCGGGATAGCGTCCGAAGAACTCTTCGCGCACGTACTTGCCGTCGCGGGCTTTGAACGTTTGGTAGTCGCCGTCGACGCACTCGTTCATCAACTGTACGAGGCGGCCGCTGGTATCCGCGGCCAGCAGCGGATCCCACTTGCTTCCCCAGATCACCTTGATGACGTTCCAGCCCGCGCCCCGAAAGACGCCTTCGAGCTCTTGAATGATCTTGCCGTTGCCGCGCACCGGCCCATCGAGGCGCTGCAGGTTGCAGTTGATCACCCAGATCAGGTTGTCGAGCTTCTCGCGTCCGGCGAGCGAGATCGCGCCGAGCGATTCCGGCTCGTCGGTTTCGCCGTCCCCGATAAAGGCCCACACCTTGCGGTCGCTCGCATCGTGCAGCCCGCGATCCTGCAGATAACGCATGAAGCGAGCTTGATAGATCGACATGATCGGCCCGAGCCCCATCGAGACGGTCGGATATTGCCAGAAGTCGGGCATGAGCCACGGATGCGGATACGAGGAGAGGCCGCCGCCGTCGACTTCTTGGCGAAACCGCTCGAGCTGCGCTTCGTCGATGCGCCCTTCGAGGAAGGCGCGCGCGTAGACGCCGGGCGAGGAATGGCCCTGGAAGAAGACCATGTCGCCGCCGAACTCGCTCGAGGGCGCGCGAAAGAAGTGATTCCAACCCACGTCGTAGAGCGTCGCGGCGGAGGCGAAGCTGGCGACGTGGCCGCCGAGCTCCGAGCTGACCTTATTCGAGCGCACCACCATCGCCATCGCGTTCCAGCGAACGTAGTGGCGCAGGTGCGCTTCGAGATCGCGGTCGCCGGGCATCGGGGGCTGCGCTTCGACCGCAATGGTGTTGACGTAGGGCGTCTCGAGCCCGAGCGAGACGTGCGCCCCGCCGCGCTGCGCTTCGTCGACGAGCCGCCCGACGAGATCGCGCGCGCGATCGGGGCCCTCGGCGGCGAGCACGCCGCGCATCGCGTCGAGCCATTCGCGCGTCTCTTGCGGATCGGGATCTCGGGCCGTTGTCGTCGTCATGGCGGGCCTCTTCCCCCTACCAGGCCAATTCCTTCTTGATGGATCGATCCAATCGATCAGGTGGCGTCATCCGCTTGCATGCCTTCTTGGCGCAACACCACCGCGATCGCGCCGAGCAGTACGGCCCCGCCGGCGATCGCCGGCGCCGCGACCGGCTCGCCGAGAAAGAGCCATGCCAGGATCGCCGCGCTGACCGGCTCGAGCAGGGTGCTAAAGGAGACCGCGCTCGGCGAGAACCAGCGCAGGCTCGCGTTGAAGGCGGTATGGCCGAGCAGTTGCGAGATCAAGGCCATGGCGAGAATGCCGCCCCACGCCGCGCGATCGTCCAGCGGCGGCGGAGGTTGGCGCGCCAGCAGCGCCGCGGCGACCAGCACCGCGGCCGCCCAGCCGTAGGTGTGCGTGACGATCGCGCGCGTTCCGAGCGAGGCGCGGACCTCGCGCACCAGCACGAAGTACGCGCCGATCGCGACGGCACCGGCGAGGGCGAGCAGCGCGCCGAGCCAAGCGAGGTGCGGTACGGGCGCGGCCGCGGTGTCGAAGCCGACGACCATCAGCAGCCCGATCGCGCCCGCTCCGAACGCCGCCGTCGTTGCGATCGTGGGCACGAAGCGCTTTGCCAGCACATCGTAGAGTGCGGTGAAGACCGGCGTGGTCGCAACCAACAGCGTCGAAACCGCGACGCTGGCGAACTGCAGCGAGGCGATCCAGGTGGCGAAGTGGATTGCGAGCGCCGCGCCCGCAGCGGCGAGCAGCAGCGCCTGTCGCCTCGTTACGCGCGTCACGCCGCCGCGCAATGCGGAGATGACGAAGAGGACGAGCGCGGCGATTGCCAGGCGCGAAGCCGCGACGGCGAGCGGCCCGGCTCCGCCCAGCGCATACCGCGCAAAAATTGCCGCGGCGCCGACAGCGAGCTGTGCGGCGCCGAGGAGCAGATACGGCACGCGCGCCGATTACGTCAGGCTCGCCACACGCGCTTGATCGCGGCGCTTGCCAGCACGACGGCTTCCGCCTTGTAGGCGAAGGCGCCGCGCCGCTTTGCGGGCGGCAAGCCCGGCATCGCCGGAGGCTGCTGCATGCCGGGGATCGGCGGCGGAGCGGGGGCGCGCGGAGCCGGCGTGCGCGCGGTTTCCGGCGGCTTCGCCGGCGGCGGCGGGCCGACCGGATGCGGCTGCGGCGGCGCTACCGTGGCCTGCGGTTTGGGCTTGCCGTGACGCAGCGTGGACCCCGGGGGAAGCGTCGGTTCGGGGCTGCACGTCGGCGCGGCCGCCGGTTTCTCGTGCTTGCGCAGGCTGATGATGATCGGCACGCAGGTCGTGCTCGGGCCCGGCGAAGGGCTCACCGAGACCGGCAGGTTCGAACTGTTGTTGTACGCGTCGGAGACGGTGATGCTCGTGGAGGTCGTCGCCTTGCGCCCGGTCGCCGTGAAGAAACCGCCCGACGACGCCGAGGAGGTAACGCCCACGTAGGCGTTGCCGGTCGCAGCGAAGCTGCCCCGGTAGCCGCTCTCGGAGGCTTGGAACGTTGCGCTCTTGCCGATCGTGAGGCCGAGCGCGCTCGGGCTGAAGGTGATCGGGCCGGCAAAAGCCTGCAAGGTGATCGCATTCGAGGTGTTCCCGAGCGCGTCGGTGGCGGTGATCGCGGCCTGGCCCGTCGTCGAACCCGCCGTTGCGGTGAAGCTGCCGCTCGAGGAGCCCGGCACGGTAAAGTTGCTCGTGCTGCTCGTGGGGGTGAACGAACCGCGATAGCCCGGCTCGCCGACCGTGAATGCAACCGTGCCGCCCTTGCCCACCGTGGTCGCGCTCGTCGTGCCCAACGTCACCTTGCCCGCCGAAACCGAAGCCTGGAACGAGCCGGTCGCGCCGGGCGCGCCGTTGACGGTGATCGTCACGGGGCCGCCCGTCCTCTTCGCCTTGAGCGTGAAGAGCGTGCCCGAAGCCGGGCTCACCGCGACGACGCCCGCGCTCGAGCTCGTCGCCGTGAAGGTTCCGCTGTAGTTCGTCTCCGACGGCGCGAACGTTGCGGTGAGCGTGGCCGGCGAGAGCGTCACGCTCGAGGGCAGGCCCGATATCGGCCCCGGCGTCGGCGTCGGTGTCGGCGTCGGGACCGGAGTCGGCGTCGGCGAGGGCGTCGCGCTCGGCGACGAGGTGGCTTTGCCCTTGTTCGTCGACGCTACGACGACGCCGGCTGCGGCTGCCGCCGCCGCTCCGGCCGCTACGGCCGGCGCCGCGGCGCTTCCCGCCGCTCCGGCCGCGCCGACGGCTCCGGCGGCACCGGCACTATTGGCCGGCGCACCGAACTCGGCGAAGTTCCCGACCATCGTTTGCGAGAGGCCGCTCACCGCCGCGGCGGCGATGACCGCGCCCGCGACGCCGACGATCAAGCCTTGACCCGCCTTGAGGTTGTAGGTCTTGCCGTTGGTGAGCGTGACCTGGACGGGCAGATTCGGATCGGTCAGCTGGTAGACGTTGACCTGCAGCTGCGTTTGGGTGGTCGAGATGTCGCCCTCGGTTCCGCGCACCGCGATCTGGCCGGCCGAGGTTTGGAAGGTGTAGTTCGCCTTCGCGCCCGACGGGTGCTCGACCGTGAAACGCGTCTTACCTTGGTAGAGAACGAACTTGGCCGTGGTGATGTTCGGCTGCTGATCGAAGAACGCGAGCTGGACCTTTGTATTCTGCCCAACCAGCACTTTCGAGCTGTCCGGCAGCTGGATCGCCGCCTGCGAAGCATCTCCGGTGATCGCGTAATCGTTATCGGCCAGCGCGACGGTCGCGTTGGGGGCGACCGGAGTCGCCGCGCCGGAGCCACCCTGATACGAAACGGTGCCTTTGACGTTCTGCAAGAGTTTGTCGCCTGCCGCCGGTGCGGGGATCACCATCGCCGAGCAGATAGCCAAAATGAGCACGATGGAGGAGATGGCCTTCATGAGCGTTCTCCACGGAAAGAGAGCGTGCGCCAAAACGGTTCGTCGGCACACAGCGGTTCCCTGGCCCGCAGCGACGGGGGGAACGGCGGCGATGCGCGTAATTCTATCGCTCACCCAAAAGCGGGAGCTCGCAAAGGCGGGCTGAGAGGGCGGGCGTTATCCGCCGACCGTTAGCGACCTGATCCGGGTAATGCCGGCGAAGGGAGGTAGTCATGAAGATCTACGTCCAGGGCTCCGATCCGGCGGTGCGCGTGCCGATGCGCGCCATCGCGCTCTCCGACGGCACGCAACACGCCGTCTACGACACGAGCGGGCCGTACGGCGATCCGGGCTTTACGGCCAACGTGCGCCGCGGCTTGCCGCCGCTGCGCGAGCGCTGGATCGCGCAGCGCGGCGATACCGCCGAGCTCGAGGCGCCGAGCTCGATCTACCGGCGCGGCCGCGAGGCGATGCCGGAGTTCGGCGACCTGCGCTTTCCGCAGCCGCGCAAGCCGCGGCGCGCGCGCGCAGGCGCCAACGTGACCCAAATGCACTACGCTCGCCGCGGCGAGATCACGCCCGAGATGGCGTTCGTCGCGCTGCGCGAGGGTGTCGAAGCGTCCTTCGTTCGCGACGAGATTGCGCGCGGCCGCGCGATCCTGCCGTGTAACGTCAATCACCCCGAGAGCGAGCCGATGATCATCGGCCGCAACTTCCTGGTGAAGATCAACGCCAACATCGGCAACTCCGCCGTCACGTCGTCGATCGAAGAAGAGGTCGAGAAGATGACCTGGGCGACGCGTTGGGGCGCGGACACGGTGATGGATCTCTCGACCGGCCGCAATATCCACGAGACGCGCGAATGGATTTTGCGCAACTCGCCGGTGCCGATCGGGACCGTTCCGATCTATCAGGCGCTCGAAAAAGTCGGCGGAAAGGCCGAGGAGCTGACCTGGGAGCTCTATCGCGATACGCTCGTCGAGCAAGCGGAGCAGGGCGTCGACTACTTCACCATCCACGCCGGCGTGCTGCTGCGCTACGTGCCGCTCACCGCCGGCCGCGTGACGGGAATCGTGTCGCGCGGAGGATCGATCCTTGCGAAGTGGTGCCTCGCGCACCATAAGGAGAACTTCCTCTACACGCATTTCGAAGAGATCTGCGAGCTCATGAAGGAGTACGACGTCGCGTTCTCGCTCGGCGACGGGCTGCGGCCCGGCTGCACCGCCGACGCTAACGACGCCGCGCAGTTCGCCGAGCTCGAAACGCTCGGCGAGCTCACCGAGATCGCCTGGAAGCACGACGTGCAGACGATGATCGAGGGTCCCGGGCACGTGCCGATGCATCTCATCAAGGAGAACATGGAGAAGCAGCTCGCGATCTGCAAGGAGGCTCCGTTCTACACGCTCGGTCCGCTCGTCACCGATATCGCGCCGGGCTACGATCACATCACGAGCGCGATCGGCGCTGCGATGATCGGCTGGTACGGTACGGCGATGCTCTGTTACGTGACGCCCAAAGAGCATCTCGGGCTGCCCGACAAAAAGGACGTCAAGGACGGCGTGATCGCCTACAAGATCGCCGCGCACGCGGCCGATCTCGCCAAAGGGCATCCGACCGCCCGCCATTGGGACGACGTCCTTTCCAAGGCGCGCTTCGAGTTTCGCTGGGAGGACCAGTTCGCGCTGGCGCTCGATCCCGAGACGGCGCGCGAGTTCCACGACGAAACGCTGCCGGCCCCGGGGGCGAAGATCGCGCACTTCTGCTCGATGTGCGGGCCGCACTTCTGCTCGATGAAGATCACGCAGGAGGTTCGGGAGTACGCGCAGCGGGGGATGGAGGAGAAGTCGCGCGAGTTCGTCGAGGGGGGCGCCGAGGTCTACGTCCCGGTTTCTTAGGTGCAGAAATCACTTGCGTCCGGGCGCCCGCTTGTGATATAGAGTAACGCGAGTCTGCGAAAGCGCCCGCACCGGTGTGGGCAGCCCTCGGAGTGCGTTACCCTTTGCTCGAGTTGATGCGACGGCGGCGATCCGTTCTCGCGTGGATCGCCGCCGCCCCTTTGTTGATTGGCTGCGCCTTCCGTGGTGCGGTGCCGCTTGGCAGCGCCGGCGCCGTTTCGCCGCAGGCGGCCGAGGCGCCGGCCGGCACGGCCCGCTCGACGCTGATCATCACGATCGTGGTTCCCGCTCACGGCAAGCTGCACGGCAGGCCGAATGGGCCGGTGGCGCTGCCGCTCGGGAAATCCTGGACCTCCCCGGGAACTGCCGCGCTCGGCGTCCACGTGCAGCCCGTGCGCGGGCACGGCAGCCTCAACGCGTTCTTCGCCTTTTCGCGCAAGGAAAAGGCCTGCAAAGGCGGCGGCCCCCGCAAGGCGCTCGTTTGCACCATGACGATGAGCGTTCCGAGCGGCCGCGACGAGATCGTCCTGACGCTGCGCGCCCTGCCCCGAGCCCGCTCCCCGATCCTCGGCCAGGGGCGCGTCGCGCTGACGTTTCTGCCCGGAAAGTCGCGCCGGCTCAAGGTCGCGACGGAGGGCGACGTTCGCTCGCTCTTGCTCTGGATTCCCGAGGCCGACCCGCCCACCGGGCCCGCTCTCACGCAGAAGCTCGGCTTGATGGCCGTCGATGCGTGGGGCTTCGTCATCCTCGGACGATACGCCAAACCGGTGAAGCTGACCGACTCCGATCGCAGCGGCGCAACGCAACTCTCGCGCAGCGTCGTCGTCAACGCACGGGAGTCCGCCGACGTCGTCTTGCGGTATTCGGGAGCGGCCATCGCGCCCGCGCGGCTGCAAGCGTCGAGCGCTTCGACCAATCATCGCAGCCGGGCGCTCTTCGCGCCGGGTGCGAGCGGCATCGACGCCGATCCGCCGGTGCTCTTCGTCGACTTCGGCACCGCGGGTGCCACCCTCGCGCTCGGCGGCGGCAGCGCCCCGTACGCCGTTGCGACGACGCGCGATTTCTTGGGCAATCCGCCGTGTGCGGGCCTGGTGCGCGTGAAGGCTGCGGGAACGAACGCGTTTTCGGTCGCGCCGCTGGCGATCGGCGCGTGCTCCCTCGCGGTCTCCGACGCGGCCGGCCATCATTTGGCGGTGCCGACGGTCGTGCAGCCGGAGGCCAATCCGCCGGGAAATCCATTCCCGTCGCCGACCCCGGCGCCGGGCGCGATCGCCGTGCAGCCCTCGAAGGTGACGATCTGCCCGTCGAGCGGCACCGACGCCTGCGCCCCGTCTTCCGCGCAACTCACCGTCACCCAGAGCGGCTATTTCGGTTCGTTCGTCCAGAGCAGCGATTGCAGCGCTTCCCTGGCAACCGTGACGCCCGTCTCGGCGGGCGGACCCACCGCAACCTACACCGTAACCGGCGGCTCCTCGCTCGGCGAGTGCACCGCCACCTTCACCGGAGCCGGCGCGCCGATCGCCGTCACGATCGACGTGACCGTGGGCGGCTGGATCATCAACACCACGCACGTTCAAGGAGAAACGCACCCATGATAACCCTACGCTCGGGCGCCGCGATCGGGATGGCGGCGCTGCTCGGGGCCTGCTCCGGCGGCGGCGCCGGCAGCACGTCCGGTTCCGTTGCGCCGACCTACGCCGGCGCCACCGTCAGCATTTCGATCGCCGTTCCGCGCCGGACGCCGGCGTTCTCGCACGCCCATCGCCGGCCGCACTACATCTCCACGAAGACCAAGTCGATCGTCTTCGCGCTCACGGAAGTCAACGGCAGCACGCCGCCGTCCGGCTTCAACTCGACGCTGGTCGTCAACACGACCGCGGGCAGCGGCGACTGCGGGCAGGATACCGGCGCCACCGGCGGCCTGATCTGCCACGGCACGATGACGGCGCCCGTCGCCACCGACACGTTCTCGGTGATCGCGTACGATCAAACCGGCGGTGCCGGCAACATCCTTTCGAGCGCCGACGTCGTGCAGGCGATCCCCAGCGGGTCGTATCAGATCACGCTCACGCTCAATCCGGTCGTCGCTTCGCTGACGTGGTCGCCGAGCGCCGCGTCCGCCGGCAACGGTACCGCCGCCGGCAACTCGGTCGCGCTCGAAGCGCTCGATGCCGACGGCCAGATCATCATCCCCGTCGCTTCCGGCTGCGGAACCAACTGCACCGAGTTCAACGAACCGATCTACCTGCAAAGCGACGGCAAGACGCCCGACTACATCGGCTGGACCTGCAGCACCGACCTCGGCTTCTACACCGGCTCGACGCACGCGACGCAGGCCCGCGGCGAGGGCTCGACGCTGACCAACGGCACGTCGATCTCGACGCCCGACTCGGCGCAGAGCAGCGGCACGGTGACCGCGCCCAACGGTACCAGCGTCGACCTGATCGGGAACAACGGCGCGTACGCCTACTACGACGGCACCGCGCAAGCCGCCAGCGTCGGTTCGCTGACCTGCAGCGCCGTCGACTCGCAGAGCAAGTCGGCGACGTTCACGCTGACCCTCGAGAACGGCTCGATCGGTTGGACCGTCAACTAGCGGCGGGAACCTTCGGGTTGGCGGCGCTCCTGGTCGCGTGCAGCGCCGGAGCGCCGTCGATTCCGAATCCTGCGGCGGCCGGTCACGCCGCGGTGCGAGCGACGGTGCGGGTGAAGTTCCCCCGGCCGCAGCGGGCCCGCGCGCGCGCAAGGCGCGACCCGCTCTACGTCTCGGCATCGACCACCTCCGTAACGTTCACCCTCGACGCGGTGAACGGCGGCAGCGTGCCGGCCGGCTTTACCCCGAAGACGGTGACCCTCGACTACGAGCATTCGAACGGGAGCTGCACGTACGCCTCGTCGAGCTACACGTGCACGACGTCGTGGGAGGTGCCGGCGGCGAGCGACGAGTTTACCGTCTCCGCGTACGACTCGTCCGCCAAGCTGCTCTCGACCAACGAGCTCACGCAGGACGTCTCGACCGGAAACTCGACGATCGCGGTGACGCTGTGGGGGGTGCCCGCCTCGCTCGTGATCGCCGCGACCAGCTCCTCGGTCTTCACCGCCGGGAGCACGTATTTTCTTCCGGTGAAGGCAACGTCGTATCCGTTTACCGTGCAGGCGGAGGACGCCGACGGCAACGCGATCGTCGGGCCGGGGGCGCCGTCGTACACGTTGTCGCTGGCGTCCGGAAGCGTCTTCACGCTGCGCACGCCGGCTCCGAGCGCGACCGGATTCGCGGTCGGCGCGTCGACGCTCTCGTCCTACGCCACGACGACGCTGACGGCGACGGCGACGTATCCGTCGGGCGGTTCGACGCCGTACCCGCAGACGTGCCCGAGCGCGGCGTGCAGCGCGACGGCGACGCTGCGGCTCGGGCCGCCGCTCTTGGTCGCCAACGGGAACAGCGATACGATCGGCGCGTATTCCGGCGGTCTGGCCAGCGCCCTCTCCGGCGACACGGGTTCCTCGGCCGGCACCTTTTTCACCGGCGCGAATCCGCAGGCGCTGCTCTTCGATTCGGACGGGGATCTCTTCGAGCCCAACGGATCGACGAGCGGCGGCAGCAACACCGTCGGCGTCTACGCGGCGTCGTCTCTGGCGAAGGTGCTCCAAGGGACGAGCGAGAGCGCCACCGGGACGCTCGCAACCGGCAGCAATCCGATCGCCGTGGCGTTCGACTCCTCGGGCAACCTCTACGTTGCCAACTACGGCGCCGCGACGGTGGGCGTCTATGCCGCGTCGCAGGTGGCCAAAGCGCTCTCCGGGTCAACGGCGGTTGCGGCCAGCGGCTCGCTCGCGACCGGAACCGATCCGATCGCCATCCTCTTCGACGCTTCGGGGAATCTGTGCGTTGCAAACTACGGGAGCTCGACGGTTTCGGTCTACGATACGAGCGCGCTCTCGGACGCGGTCGGCGGCTCGACGAGCGTCGCCGCTACCGGGACGCTGACGACCGGAAGCGAACCCTGGGCTCTGACATTCGACACCAGCGGCGACCTCTTCGTCGCCAACGCTTCGAGCAAGACGGTGAGCGCGTACTTGAAAGCGACCTACGACAAAGCCCTCTCGGGCTCGACGGCCGTCGCGGCCACCGGGTCGCTCGCCGCGGGCACGGATACGCACGGCCTCGCCTTCGATTCCAGCGGCAACCTCTACGTCGCAAACTATAGCGCGAGCGACGTGTCGGTCTTCGCGAAATCGGCCGTGACGAGCGCGCTCGGCGGCAGCACCGCGGTCGCGGCGACGGGTACGCTCGCCGCCGGCAGCGGTCCGCAGCAAGTCGCCTTCGACGGCTTCGGAAACTTCTTCGTCAGCAACGACGCCTCGGAGAGCGTCAGCGTGTACGCGCCGAGCGCGCTCGCGAAAGCGGTCGGAGGATCGACGGGCGTCGCCGCAACCGGCTCGCTGACGGCGCAAAACGGCCCGCTGGCGTTGCTCTTCGGAATGTAATCTTTCGCGTGAAGCCGTGCGCCGTGCTCTTCGACCGAGACGAGACGATCGTGCTCGACGAGCCTTTCAACGGCGACCCGGCGAAGGTGGTGCCCGCGCCGAACGCTCGCGCGCTGCTCGATCGCCTGCGCGCGGCGGGTTTGCCGCTCGCGGTCGTGAGCAATCAGAGCGGCGTCGGGCGCGGCTACATCACGTTGGCGCAAGTCGGCGCCGTCAACGCTCGCGTCGACGAGCTACTCGGACCGTTCGCCGGATTCTTCGTCTGTCCGCACGCGCCCGAGGACGGCTGCGCGTGCCGCAAGCCCAAGCCGCAGCTGATCCTCGATGCGGCGCGCGCGATCGGCGTGGACCCGGCCTGCTGCGTCGTCGTCGGCGACCGCGAGAGCGACGTCGAAGCCGCCCGCAACGCGGGCGCCTATCCGATCAGGATCGCCGGGCCCGCCCACCTCGATGAAGCCGTGCAGCAGATCCTTGCCCTCTTGTCGCCGTAGGCAGCTGGAGTGATAGAATCGGCGCAATGAGCGCGCAGGCATTGGAAATGCGGATGGCCCATTTGGAGGGCGTCTACGAGCAGCTCGATAAGCGTCTAGGCGACCTGGCCGCGGCGATGGACGGTCGCTTCGCCCAGGTGGACGGCCGCTTCGCTCAAGTCGAGTCGCGGCTCGACCTGCTCGGCCGTAAAGTCGACGGGCTGCAGTGGCGGATCACGTCGTTGATCGTGGTGACGTGGATCACGACGATCCTCGCGGTGCTCTTACACCGCTAAGAGAGAAGCCGCGGCTTCTAGTAGCTGTCGCCGTCGAGCCAGTAGTCGACGTCGGGGCCGTGCGCCGAGATCGCCAGGTCCGCCGGAAGGTGGACGGTTCTGCGCAGGTGGGAGAGCGCGCGCAAGACCTTGACGACGTAGCGCTGCGTCTCGTCGAAGGGCGGGATGCCGCCGTATTCGCGAACGGCTTGCGGGCCGGCGTTGTAGGCGGCGAAGACGAGCTGGTAGTTATTGGAGCCGAACTTGTGCATCAGGCCGCTCAGATAGCGGGCGGCGCCGGAGATGTTCTGCGAGGGGTCGCGCGGATCGACGCCCAGGCCGGCGGCAGTGCCCGGCATCAGCTGGCCGAGCCCGATCGCGCCGGCGCTCGAGACGGCGTGGGTGTGCCAGCTCGACTCGACCGTGACGATCGCGACCAGGATGTTGGCGTCGATGCGCCAGCGCTCGGCGTTGGCCAGGACGCGCTGGGCTAAGAGGCGGCTCTGCCAGTCGGGCATCTGCGGGTTGACGTGGCGGATCGCCCGAGCGTAGACGGCGATCGTCGTGGGGGTTGCCGGCAGCACCTGATGATCGGCGAGGGCGGGCAGTGCGGGCAGGCTGGTTAGCAAAAAACCGGCCGCCGCCACGAAACTGGCGAGGTACTTCCGCATATTGGGCCCTCGGGTTCGCGGGCGCCCCAGGGCTCGCCTCCCGCCGGCAAGTAACCTGGGCGGGTGAGCCGCCGTCCGTTGACGCCCCGCGCGCGCCGAGCCTGGGGCATCGGCCTGATCCTCTTTTTCCTCGTCATGTGCGGGGCGATTGCGTGGTCGCAGTGGTATGCGATCCACGTGAACGTGCCGGCTTACGAGCGGGCTGCCGGCCACCGGTGAGCTGGCGCGCGCTGCTGGCCGTCGCCCTGGGCGGCGGGGTCGGCTCGGTGCTTCGCTACGCCGTGGGCTACGCGGTCGCGCAGTGGCTGGGCCCCGGCTTTCCGTGGGGGACCCTCGCGATCAACGTCGCCGGCAGCTTTGCGATCGGGCTGATCGCCGAACTGGCTCAGACGCGCGCCTTGGGCGTCACGCCGCTGGTGCGGATCTTTGCAGCCGTCGGGGTGCTGGGAGGCTTCACGACCTTCTCCACGTTTGCGCTCGACATGGTGACGCTCGCCGGCGAGCGAGCGCAGGCGCTGGCGCTGGCGTATGCAGCGGGCAGCGTCGCGCTCGGCTTCGCCGCCGCGTTCGCGGGAATCGTGGTGGCACGTTTGATGGTTCTTTGAACGCCGCGTGCGGCGCGCGCCGCAGGAGCCGCGCTTTCGCGCATGGCAGCCACCGGTATCTCGCCGTTCTCGGAGGTTGCTTTGAAGAAGCTGTTGCTCTCGACGATCGTGGTTTGCGCGCTGGTCCTCGCCGCGCCGGCGCTCTCGCAGGCGCAAGCCTCGCCCTCGCCGTCGCCGGCGGCGAGCG
>DATJRF010000060.1:0-7929 GCA_035505015.1 Verrucomicrobiia bacterium
CCGTGCGGTGCGACCCACACGAACTGTCCGTCGGAGATCCGCGCCGCCCACGTCCAGGTATCGTTCTCGAGGTCGGCTTGGTTCTCGGCCTCGTGCGCCGCAAGCGTAAACGACGGCGTCGTCTCCGAAGAGCCGACGACGAGATTGCCGGCCAGCGCCAAAGAGCTCATCGGAGCGATCCCGGGGAAGCGGTTCTGCCAGAGCAGCTTGCCGTCGGCGGCGCTCAATGCGCGCAGATGACCGTCGCCGCCTGCAAAGAGAAACGCGGGCGTCTCGCCGACGACGCCGGCCGCGCCCGTGGGCATGTCCTCACCGGGCGTGTTGTAGCGCCAAAGCGGCGCGCCGGATTTCGCATCGAACGCGATCACGTAGTCGCCGCCGGGAATGCCGATCAGGGCGCTCGCGCCCGCATCGACCATGATGTGGTTGCTTCCCGTGCCCGCGAAGACGATGCCGCCGGCAACGACCGGCGCGTTCATCGCGATGTTCGGGAGCGCGGCGCTCCAGCGTATCGCGCCGGATCCGAGATCGAGCGCATAGAGCTTGCGATCCTCGCCCATGCTCTCGACGTAGAGCGTCGAGCCTACAATCGAGAGCGCACCGTTGATCTTGCCGCCGAACGTGCGCTTCCAGACCGCACCGCCGGGTGGAGCGGCGAAGACCGCGTTGTGGTCGCCGCGATATTGATATGCCGGCCACGCAGCCTGCGGGACCGGCGAAAGCGGAGCGGCGCCGTAGGCCAAGAGAACGGCGGCGCCGGCCAGCGCGCGGCGTGCGAATCGCATCGCCGGCTCTTTAGCGCAGCTTGATGAGAATCTTGCCGTCCTGCTCGGGTGCGGCAGCGGAGGGGGCGGGTGCCGGTGCTTCGAGCGGACGCTGCGCGGGCGCCATCGCCGCGTAGTCGGGGACCTTACCGCCCGCGACTTTCTCGCGGTAGTCGGCGATCGCCACGTGCAGCGCTTCGAGCGCGCGCTCGGGATAATCTTTCTTCTTCTCCGGGTAGCCGCCCAGCAGCGCCTCGACCTCGCCGGTCGAGATCGCGGCCGCCGCGTCGATCGTCTTGCCCTTGGCGAGCTCGACGACCAAGCTGCAGGTCGCGGTGCCGAAGCCGCAGCCGGTCGTGAAATACGAGATATCCTCGATCACCGCGCCGGGGCCGACCTTGAGGAAGAAGTTGTACATGTCGCCGCACGAGTCGGAGAAGTACTCGCCGCTCGCGGTCGCGTTCTCCATCGTGCGAAAACCCGTGCGGTCCTCGACCAGCTTCTGAAACTTCGGAAAATCCATGCTCGCCTAAACCCTCTGCGTCCCCACTGGTTTCATCTCGAAACGGCATTCCTTGCCGCCGTGAATCAGCGACTCCGTCTGCTGCGGCTCGCCGATCGTCTCCTCGATCACGTGGTGGATCACCTGGCACATCTCCGGGTGCTCCTTGGCCACGCTCGAGTACGGGCAGCTGTGCTCGTGCAAGGCGAAGCCGCCGTCGATCAGGCTGTACTCGGCGACCACGCCGTTCTCGCGCAGCATCTCCGTGAGCTGCGCCACGCGCTGCTCGGGCTCGGCCGCCGTGATCTTCTGCTGGGCCCGCGAGAGTGCGCGCTTGGAGATGCCGTCGAAGATACGGTCGACCGCCGGAGCCCCGAACTGGTCGCGCACCTCGCGCAGCACCGCCCCGAGCAGGCGATCGTAGGCCTGCGGGAAGAGCTTATCCGCCTCGGTGGTCAGCGAAAACTCGAGGGTCGGCTTGGTCGGCCCGCGCCGGACCGGCTTTTCGAGCACTAGGCCGTCCCGCTCCAGCACCACCAGCTGCTGGCGGACCGCGTTGGGGGAGAGACCGAACGCCTGTGCCAGGTCGGCGGCCGACGCGCTCCCCAGGCGGCGCAGCTCGGCCACGATCTTGCCCCGGGTCGTCTGGAAGAAGCGATCGACGTGCATCCTCGCGCTCATCCTAGCACGCTGGAATCAGATAGTAAAGTTTATCCTTGACTTTCTGCCGCCCGCTTCGCTACGATACGAACGCACCACCAGCAGTAGGAGAGGACCGAGCGAACGTGGCCGACCAGGGACTACGCATTACCGACCTTCACGCGGGCGTCGCGGGCACCGAGATCCTCCGCGGGATCGATCTCGTGGTCGAGCGCGGCCGCGTCCACGCGCTCATGGGCCCCAACGGCAGCGGCAAATCGACGCTCGCCTTCTCGCTGACCGGCCATCCGCTCTACGACGTGACGCGCGGCAGCGCCACCCTCGACGGCGAGGACCTGCTCGCGCTCGCGCCGGAGCGCCGCGCTCGGGCCGGGCTCTTCCTCTCGTTTCAATATCCCGCCGCGATTCCGGGCGTGAAGGTGGCGAACTTCCTGCACGCCGCGCGGCAGGCGGTGCGCCCCGGCGACCTCACCCCCGCGAAGTTCCGCGCGCTGCTCCTGGAAAAGATGGAACTGCTCGGGATGGATCCGGCCTTTCTCGGCCGCTACCTCAACGACGGCTTCTCGGGCGGCGAGAAGAAGCGGCTCGAGATGCTGCAGCTCGCCGTGCTCGCGCCGAAATACGCGATCCTCGACGAAACCGACTCCGGCCTCGACGTCGACGCCCTCAAAGACGTCGGCGACTCCGTCGCCGCGCTGCGCGCGAGCGAGGAAGGCAAGGCCGCCGGATTCCTGATCATCACCCACTATCCGCGCATCCTGCAGTACATCGAGCCCGACGTCGTGCACGTGATGATCGACGGGCGCATCGTGAAGACCGGCGATGCCGAGCTGGCGCACGAGATCGAGCGCGAGGGCTACGACCGCATTCGCGAGGCCGCTCTTGCCTAACGCGCTGGCCGAAGGCGACGCACTGCTCTCGAGCGGGCAGCGCGAGCGCGCGCTCGCGCGGTATACCGCGACGCCCGCCGGGCGCGAGCGGCCGGGCCGCTACTGGAAGGTCGATCTCGAGAGCGTCGCGCCCGATCCGGCGGCCTGCGAGCCCGGGTTGGGCAGCGTGCGCATCGAACGCGTTCCCGCGCGCGTCATCGCGTGCGATCTCGAGACCGCGGCGCGCGAGCACCGCGCGCTGCTCGACCGTGTTTTCGGCGTAACCGCCGCCGGTACGACGAAGTTCGGCGCGCTCGCGACCGCGTTCGCAGGGCTCGGCGCCTTCGTTTACATCCCCGCCGACGCCGCGTGCGACGAGCCCGTCCTCGTGAGCTACGACGTTCCCGCCGGCGCAACGGTCTTTCCCTATACGCTCGTGCTGGCGGAGCGCGGGGCGCGCGCAAGCGTCGTCGAGCGCTTGAGCGGCGGCGACGACGCTTTCGTCTGCGCCGTCGCCGAAGTGGTGGCCGGCGAAGCCTCCTCGGTAACCTACGCCGCGCTGCAGTCGCTCGCGCCGGGCGCGCGCGTGCTCGTGACGCGCGCCGCCAATCCGCAGCGCGACGCGAGCGTCGCCTGGGCGAGCGCCGAGCTCGGGGCCGCGCTCTGCGCGGAGACGCTCGACGTTGCGCTGGAGGCGCCCGGCTCGCAGGCGCAGCTCACCTCGCTCTTCTTCCCGACGGGCACGCAGCACGTCGACGTCGTGAGCACCGTCGATCACCGCGTCGGCGAGACGCGCTCGGAGACGATCGTCAAGTCGGCGGCAACGGATGGCGGGCAGGCGCGCTACCTCGGCAATATTCGCATCGCCCGGCACGCGCAGGGCAGCGACGCGAGCCTGCGCGACGACGCGCTGCTGCTCTCGCCCAAAGCGCACATCGATTCGATCCCCGCGCTCGAGATCGCAGCCAACGACGTCAAGGCCTACCACGGCGCGACGGTCGGCGCGCTCGACGCGCAGCACATCTTCTACATGGAGAGCCGCGGTATCGACCGCATGGCGGCGGAGCGCATGATCGCGCTCGGCTTCTTCGAACCGGCGATCGAGCGTTTCCCGACCGAGGAGCTGCGCGGCCAGATCCGCACCGCCCTCGCGGAGAAGCTCTCGTGACCTCGCTCGCGCAGCCGCGCTCGCTCGAAAGCGTCGTCGCCGACTTTCCGATCTTGGCGCGCCCGACCTCGCGCGGCAAGCGGCTGGTCTACCTCGACTCGGCGGCCACCTCGCAGAAGCCGCAGTGCGTGATCGACGCCCTGGTCGACTTCTACAGCTCTTACAACGCCAACATCCACCGCGGCGTCTACGAGATCGCCGAGCGTGCGACCGAGGCCTTCGAAGCGGCACGCGCCAAGATCGCGCGCTTCGTGGGCGCGAGCGAGCGCGAGATCGTCTGGACGCGCAATACGACCGAGGCGATCAACCTCGTCGCCTACTCCTGGGCCTCGCACAACGTGCGGCGAGGCGACGCGATCCTGCTCACCGAGCTCGAGCATCATTCCGATCTGGTTCCGTGGCAGCTCATCGCGGCACAGAACGGGGCCGAGCTGCGCTTCATTCCGGTCGACGAGCGCGGGCTGCTGGTTCTCGACGATCTCGACCGCTTGCTCGAGGGCGTCAAGCTCGTCGCGATGGCGCACGTGAGCAACACGCTCGGCACGATCGCTCCGGTTGCCGAGATCGTCGCGCGAGCGCACGAGCGCGGCGCGCTGGTGCTGATCGACGGCGCGCAAGGCGCGCCGCACCTGCCGGTCGACGTCCGCGCGCTCGACGCGGATTTCTACACCTTCAGCGGGCACAAGATGCTCGGGCCGACCGGGATCGGCGTGCTCTACGGCAAGCGCGCGATCCTCGAGGCGATGCCGCCGTTCCTGGCCGGCGGCGACATGATTCGCCGCGTCGAATACGCCGGCGCCACGTTCAACGATCTGCCGTGGAAGTTCGAGGCCGGCACCAGCAACGTCGCCGACGCGATCGCGTTCGGCGTCGCCGCCGACTACCTGAGCGCGCTCGGGATGGAGCGCGTGCGCGAGCACGAGCGCGAGCTCTGCGCCTACGCGCTCGAGCGCCTGGCAACGCTCGAGCCGCGCGGCCTCGCGATCTACGGCCCGCGCGATCCGGCCCTCGTCTCGGGCGTCATCTCGTTCAACTTCGCCGACATTCACGCGCACGATCTGGCCTCGATCCTCGACGTCGACGGCATCTGCATCCGCGCCGGGCACCACTGCACGATGCCGCTGATGAACAAGATGGGCTGGGCCGCCACCGCCCGCGCCTCGTTCTACGTCTACAACACCCGCGCCGACGTCGACGCGCTGGTCGACGGCCTCGAGCGCGCCGCCACGGTCTTCAAGCTCTAGGGAACCTTTCGTGGACGATTTCTACCGCGACTACATCCTCGATCACTACCGCCACCCGCACAACTTCGGCCACCTCGAACACCCCGACGCCCGGGCGGAAGACACCAATCCGCTCTGCGGCGATCAGATAGCGATGGAGCTGCAGATCGAGGACGGCACGGTCAAGGACGTGCGCTTCTCCGGCCGCGGCTGCGCGATCAGCCAGGCTTCGGCCTCGATGCTCACCGACGAGATCAAGGGCATGAAGCTCGAGGACGTCGCCAAGCTCTCGAAGGACGTCGTGCTCCAGAACGTCGGCATCGGCATCAGCCCGACGCGCATGAAGTGCGCGACGCTGGGTTTGCGGGTGCTCAAGAGCGCCGCCATCGGCGAGCTCGCCGCCTGGCCCGACGAAGAATAGTGTCGCTGGCCGTCTTCGCCTGGTCCTTCGCGCGGCTGGCGGCGGCGGTCGTGGTTGCGGCGCTGGCCTTTGCCGCTTTTCGTACGCCGGTGCGCTCGATCGGCGCCCGGCTCGGTGCGCTGGCCGGCGGTGCCGCGCTCTGCGCGCTCGCGCTGGCTTTGATTCTCTGGGCGATTCCGCTCCCGAGCCGGCTCGCGCTCTGGGAGATCGACCTGGTCGCAACCGCCGCCTTCGTCGCCGGCCTTGCCGTGCAGACGCTGCTCTGGGGCGGCCCCTCGGCGGGCAGCTAGCCGGAGGATCGCGCGCCCCGTCGTAAGCTCCTTTCGTGCAGGACGCGACGGCGGTACGTGGCTCGCAGCGCCCGACGGGCACGATCACGTTCCTCTTCACGGATATCGAGGGCAGCACCGAGCGCTGGGAGCGCGATCGCGCGGCGATGCAGGTCGCCCTGCGCCGCCACGATGCGATCCTGCGCGCCGCGATCGAATCCGCGGACGGATTCGTCTTCAAGACGATCGGCGACGCGTTCTGCGCGGTCTTCGAGCGCGCGCCGGCAGGCGTGGCCGCGGCCCTGCACGCGCAGCGCGAGCTGGCCGCCGAGGACTTCTCGGCCGTCGACGGCATCCGCGTGCGCATGGCACTGCATACCGGTATCGCCGACGAGCGCGACGACGATTACTACGGCCCGACCGTCAACCGCGTGGCGCGGCTGCTCTCGATCGGGCACGGCGGGCAGGTGCTGCTCTCGCGCGCCACCGCCGATCTCGCGAAGGCGGCGCTTCCCGACGGGGTGACGCTGCGCGACATGGGGCTGCACCGCCTCAAAGATCTCGTCGAAGCGGAGCTGGTGCATCAGCTGTGCGCGGACGATTTGCGCAGCGAGTTCCCGGCGCTGCGCTCGCTCGACTCGCACCCGCACAACTTGCCCCAACAAGCCACCTCATTCGTCGGGCGCGAGACCGAACTCGCGGAAGTCGCCGCCTTGGTGCGCGAGCACCGGATCGTCACGCTGGCCGGCACCGGCGGCGTCGGCAAGACGCGCTTGAGCCTGCAGGTCGCCTCGGAGGAGCTGGAGCGCTTTCGCGACGGCGTCTGGTTCGTCGCCTTCGCACCGGCCCAAGACGGCGGCCTCGTTCCCGCGCGCATCGCCGCCGCGCTCGGCCTGCACGAATCGCCGACCGTCCCGATGATCGAGACGGTCCTCGGTTATCTGAAGACGCGCGCGCTGTTGCTGGTCTTCGACAACTGCGAGCATCTCGTCGGCGAAGCCGCGGAAGCGGCGGCGCGGATCGTCGAATCCTGCCCGAACGTGAAGATCCTTGCGACCAGCCGCGAGCCGCTGCGCGTTCCCGGCGAGCAAGTCTACCGGATGCCCTCGCTGCCGCTCCCCGAAGCGGTCGCGCTCTTCGCCGATCGCGCGCGCGCCGCGGACGCGCGCTTTTCGCTCACCGACGCGAACGCGGGCGTCGTCGGCGAGATATGCAGGCGGCTCGACGGCATCGCGCTTGCGATCGAGCTTGCGGCCGCGCGCGTGCGCGCGCTCTCGCTCAACGTCTTGCAGCAGAAGCTCGACGAGCGCTTTCGCGTGCTTACGGGCGGAAGCCGGACCGCGTTGCCGCGGCAGCAGACGCTGCGCGCGCTGATCGACTGGAGCTACGACCTGCTCGGCGAGGCGGAGCGAGCGTTCTTCGCGCGCTTGAGCGTCTTCGCCGGCGGCTTCACGCTCGAGCTCGCGACCGCCGTCTGCGCCGGCGGATCGATCGACGAGCTCGAAGTCATGGATCTGCTCGCCTCGCTGGTCGAGAAGTCGCTGGTCCAGACCGAAACGCTCGACGACGGCGAGACCCGCTACCACCTGCTCGAATCGATGCGCGACTACGCGCGCGAAAAGCTCGCGCAGTTCGGCGAAGCGGAATCTCTGGCACGCGCGCATGCTATCGCCTTCGCCGATCTGGCAGCGCGCCTAGACGACTCCTGGGATACGACGCCGGACAAGGAGTGGGGCCTGCAAGCCGAGCCCGAGATCGAAAACTGGCGGGCCGCCTTGCGCTGGGCCTTCGGCGAAAACGGCGACGCCTCAATCGGCCGCCAGCTAGCGGCATCGCTGCGCCCCGTCTGGTTCCGCATGGCACCATCGGAAGGCCGCCAATGGATTCGAAAGAGTCTGGAAGACGGCGAGGCCGAGGTTCCGAAGAAAGTCCTCGCTCAGTTGAGGTTAGGCGAAGCGCACTTAAGTATGCTTGCAATGGAATACGGCGCCGCGTGCTCGGCAGCGAACGAAGCGACCGCACTTTTTTCCGAAATATACGACGAGCACGGCCT
>DATJRF010000061.1:0-2314 GCA_035505015.1 Verrucomicrobiia bacterium
CTCGGCTCGGCGCGCGCCGAGCCGAGCTGCCCGTTCACGACGACGAGCTCTACCTCGAGTACCATCGCGGCACGTACACGACGCATCACGACGTCAAAGCCGGCAACGCGGCGCTCGAGCGCAAGCTGGCGTGGGCGGAGACGCTCGCCGCCTGGTGCGTCGCGGTGCGCGCTCCGCGGGCCGCGCTCGACCGCGTGCGCGGCGCGCTGCACGGCGCTTGGGAGATCGTGCTGCGCAATCAGTTTCACGACGTTTTGCCGGGAACGTCGATCGCCGAGGTCTACGCGGACGTGCGAGAGGAGCACGCGCGCGCGAACGTCCTCGCCGACGAGGCCGCGGCCGCCGCGCGCGCCCTGCTTCCGCGCGCGGCGCCGCCGCGCAGCGCGCCGCTGCGCCCGCCCGATGCGACGAGCGAGGGCTTCGAGTTCGGCAACGGCTTCGTCGAGGCACGCGTGCTGCCCAACGGTACGCTCACGGATCTGCGCGTCGCCGGGGGCGGCAACGCCGTCGCGCAGGCGAATCTGCTGGCGCACTACCCGGACCGGCCCAAGAAGTGGGAGGCGTGGAATATCGACGCCGGCTACGAGCGGCGCCGGCGAGCCGCCGTTCCCGGCGCGGCGAAGCTGGTCGACGGCGGGCTCGAAGTGCCGTTTCGCATCGGGCGGCGATCGCTCGCGACGATGCGCTTGACGCTGCGCGAAGGCGATCCGTACCTGCGCGTCGAGCTGGCCGTCGATTGGCGCGAACGCCGCACGCTGCTGCGGTTGGAGAACTGGCTCGCCGTTCGCGCCGAGGAGGCGATCTACGGCGCGCCGCACGGCACCGTCACGCGCAGCGCGCGAGCGGATACGGCGCAGCGGCGCGCGCGCTTCGAGGTGCCCGGCCAGCGCTTCGCGCTGGTACGCGACGGCGAGGGGACGGGCGTCGCGCTCTTCTCGTTGGACGCGTACGGCTGGAGCGCGCGCGCGCTTGCCAAGGGCGGCGTGCGGCTGGGCCACTCGCTGCTGCGCTCGACGGGGTGGCCCGATCCGCGCGCCGATGCCGGCGAGGCGGCTTTCGCGTGGGCGTTCGCCCCGGTGCGCGGCGCCGGAGTCGGCGCGGTCGAAAGCGCGTGGCGGCGCTTTGCCGGCGACGAGGGCGTGCCGCTCTTCGAAAGCGGCGACGACGCGATCGCGGTGGTGGCCTGCAAACCCGCGCACGACGGCGACGGGGTGATCGTGAGGATTCGCGAATGCGACGGTGCGGCGCGGCCGTTTGCGCTGCGCTGCGGCGGGCGGATGCGCGAGGCGATCCCGGTCGACGGCGTGGAACGCCGCGTTCCCGGCGATGCGCGGATCGAAGGCGAGTCGCTCGCCGGCGAGATCGCGGCGTACGCCCTGCGATCGTGGAGGGTTCGGTTTTGACGCCGCGCTCGATCGAGATCGTGCTTTTCGACCTCGACGATACTTTGCACGACGATACGTTCGCCTATCAGAGCGCCGCCGAGGAGGTGGCGCGCGAGGTGGCCGCCGAGCACGGCATCGACGCCCTCGCGCTCAAAGCGGCCTACGTCGCCGAAGCCGAGGGCTTTTGGCAGCGCCTGAGCGCGGCGGCGCTCGCGACCAAGCTCGCGACCGCGCGCGAGCGCATGTGGCGCTCGGCGTTGGAGAGCGTCGGCATCGGCGACGAGGCACTGGCTGCGCGCAGCGCGCGGCGCTATTCGACCTATCGCAAGAAGTACTATACGCCGTTCCCCGGAGCCGTCGAGCTGTTGCGCTCGCTGCGCGCGCGCGGAAAGAAACTCGGCATGGTGACCAACGGGCTCTCCGAGACGCACCGCGAGAAGATCGCCCTGCTGCGCATCGGCGAGTGTTTCGACGCGATCTTCATCGCCGACGAAGTCGGCATGGTCAAGCCGGATCCGCTGCTGTTCGCACACGCTTGCCGGACGCTCGGCGGAGCGCCGGCGCACGCGGCGATGGTCGGCGACCGCTACGACCGCGACGTGCGCGGCGCGCTCGAAGCCGGGCTTTACACGGTGTGGTTGAACGTGCGCGACGAAGCGCTCCCTCCCGGCGCGCCCCCACCCGATGCGATCTGCACGACGATCGCCGATGTGGAGCGCGTGCTATGATGGCGTCATGACGCAGAGCGCGATCGATCTCGAGAGGACCTTCGCGCGCGCGCTCTCGCTCTTGCTGCGCAATTGGATCATCGTCGTACCGGGCTTGCTGCTCGGCGTCGTCGGAGCGGTGCTCGGCTTTGCGATCCTTGCGATCGCCGGTGCGACGGCGGCGATCGGCGGGCCGGCCGGGAACGAGGCGGCCGGTAATCA
>DATJRF010000062.1:0-2427 GCA_035505015.1 Verrucomicrobiia bacterium
GAGCTCGCTCGGGCGCGCCCGCCCGTCCGGCGCGGCCGCAAGCGCCATCAACAGGGTGAGCTCCGCCAAGCTCAGGCCGTGGTGGCCGCCGATCTTGGCGTCGGCGGCGCGGACGATCCGGGCGTTGGCGGCGACCACCGCGCGGAGCGCTTCGAAGGCAGCATCGCTCATAGCAGCTGCAGTATAGTTGAGCGATCAAGTATATGTCAAGTGATTTACGGATGCGAATTTCGCTTGACGCGGGGCGCGATTTCCCCTAGGATACCGAAGTTCCCACACCACCTTTCGTTTTGCTTTTAGGACGAGATCGCACGATGCGCACCTACCAACAGAAGACGGCGGAGACCAGCCACGACTGGTACATCGTCGACGCGGCCGGCCAGCGGCTCGGCACGCTCGCGGTGCGCATTGCGCGCGCGCTCTCCGGCAAGCACAAGCCGACCTGGACGCCGCACGTCGACAACGGCGATCACGTCGTCGTGATCAACGCCGAGAAGATCGAACTCGGCGGCAAGAAGTGGGAAGAGAAGCTGTACTACCGCCACAGCGGCTATCCCGGCGGCCTCAAGATCAAGACCGCGCGCGAAGTGCACGAGAAGCACCCCGAGCGCCTGATCGAGCAAGCCGTGCGCGGCATGCTGCCCACCAACCGGATGCGCGACGAGCAACTGCGCCGTCTGCGCGTCTTCCCGGGCACCAGCCACCCGCACGAGCCGCAAAAGCCGCAGCCGCTGTTCTAGGAGCCGACGTTGAGCGACATCATTCAAGCCACCGGCCGCCGTAAGCGCGCCATCGCCCGCGTGAAGCTCACGCTCGGCCAGGGCGTCATCACGATCAACGCCAAACCGATGGACGAGTACTTCCCGCGCCCGCAGCTGCAGCAAATCGTGCGCCAGCCGCTCGAGGCGACGCAGGCCGGTTCGCGCTTCGACGTCGTCGTGAAAGCCGAAGGCGGCGGCATGACGGGACAAGCCGGCGCGGTGCGCCACGGCATCGCGCGCGCGCTGCTCGCGATGGACGAAGGCTTCAAAGAGACGCTGCGCAAGAACGGATTCCTTACCCGCGATCCGCGCGAAAAGGAATCGAAGAAGTACGGACGCAAGCGCGCCCGCAAGCGCTTCCAGTACAGCAAACGCTAGGAGGCATGCTCCGAACGATCGCCGGCCGAGCCTTCCTCATTGGGCTCGGTCTGTTCGTTTTTCTCTGGCAGCCGAGCGCGGCGTGGATCGAGCGCGCCTACGTCAACGGCGTCTACTCGCAGTGGCAGCACGTGGCGTTCTCGATAACCAACCCCCTGCCGTGGTCGCTCGGGGACGTCGCGGTGCTGGCCGGCCTCGCGGCGATCGTCTGGCGCGTCGCGGCGTTCGTGCGCCTGGGGCGCGCGAGGCGCACGCTCGCGGCGCTCGGCTTGGCCGTCCTCGATCTCGCCGCGATCCTGGCGGTCTACTCGCTGTGGTTCGAGTTGAGCTGGGGATGGAACTACGCGCGTGCCCCGATCGAGTCGCGGGTCGTGTTCGTCCCCGAGAACGTCAATCGTCGCGAGGCCGACCTGACGCGAGCGCGCGCGATGTTCGAGATGAACAAGCTCGCCGCCGTCGCGCACGCCCACGACGGCGAGCCGCTCGACGTCGATCTCTTACGCCGCACGTGGGTGCCCGCGGTGCAGCGGGTCGGCGATACGTGGGTGCCGCTCTCGGGCGAGCCTAAGCCGACCATCTTCAACCCGTTCATGCAGGCGACGGGCACGAGCGGATTCGTCAACCCGCTCACCCTCACCGTGCAGCTCGCCTCGGACGTCCTGTGGTTCGAGCGGCCGTTCGATCTCTCGCACGAGTGGAGCCACACGGCCGGCTACGCGCGCGAAGACGAAGCGAACTACCTGGCGATCCTCACCTGCATCCGCTCGACCGATCCGGTGGTGGAATACTCCGGCTGGTTCGAGCTCTTTCTCTATCTGCCGCCCAAGGCCAAATACGCCAAACGCGATTTCTCCCCGCTCGTCTGGGCGGATTTCAAGGCGATGCGCGAGCGCGACAAGCACCACATCAACGCGATGCTCGCGCAGTGGTCGTGGCGCACGTACAACGCGTACCTCAAATCCAACCGGATCGCCTCGGGCGTCTACAACTACAACGAGGTCGCGCGGCTGGTGCTCGGCGTGCCTCTCGACGCGCAGGGCTTGCCGATCGCTAAATGAGCGCGTTCGACTACCTCAGCGTACTGATCTCGATCGTGCTGGGGCTGGCGATCGCCAACGTCCTCGCACGCCTTGCGGCGGTCATGACGGCGCGCGAGCGGGTCGACTTTTACTGGCCGCCGGTAGCCTGGGCGATCTGGCTGTTCGTCATCGCCGTGCAGCATTGGTGGGCCGAGTGGAGCGTCCGGCACACCGAGGCGTGGAACTTCGGGACGTTCTGGCTGGTGCTG
>DATJRF010000063.1:0-6707 GCA_035505015.1 Verrucomicrobiia bacterium
CCATCGACCGGGCGAGGGGACACCTCTGCTTTGCTAACCCGGGGACATCTCTGAATTGCTCCTACACTGACGGATGGAGCGTTGACACCACCCCAACGCGGCTGATAGACTCCCAAGGTTATGTACGCGATCATCGAGACCGGCGGCAAGCAGTATAAGGTCGCCGAGGGCGATATCATCCGCTGCGACCTGCTCCAGAGCGCCGTCGGCTCCGACGTGACCTTCGACCACGTCGTGCTCGCCGCGAGCGGCGACGACGTGAAGGTCGGCGCTCCCACCCTCGCCGGCGCCTCGGTCAGCGGCACGGTCCTGCGCCAGGCCAAGGACAAGAAGATCCTCGTCTTCCGCTACAAGCCCAAAAAGCGCGTGCGCAAGCTCAACGGCCACCGCCAGCCCTTTGCGGAAGTGAAGATCACCAAGATCACGCTGCCGTAGAGAGCTCCGGTGCTCGAGGTAACGTTCTATCGGGACAGCCGCCAGCGGCTGTCCTCTGTTTTTGCCGACGGCCACGCCGAGTTCGCGGCCGCGGGCGAAGACGTGGTGTGCGCCGCCGTCTCGGCGATCCTCCAGGCGGCCCGGCTCGGGCTCGAAACCCACTGCGGCATTGCGACGAACGCGCAGCAAGCCGCCGGAACGTTGCGCCTGGAACTGCCCGAAGGCGAGCGCGACCGCGACGACGTGCGCGCGGTCCTCGCCACCGCCGAGCTCTCGATCGAACAGATCGCTCGCCAATACCCGCAGCACGTCCGCGTTCGCCGCGCACCGATGTAGCGTTGGTGGAACAACGGGGGGCGAAACCGGGTAAGAGTATGGGAGCCCCCGAAGGAGAGACTATGACAGAGAGCTTTCGCAGCACGCCCCCCGAGCAGCAGTGGGCCGGTGCCGGTTCTACCGGCAACGGCTATCAGGGCTCGCAGAGCCCCGGGAACGATCCCGAGAGCGGCTCCGAAATCGGTAAGGCGCTGCTGGTCGGCGTCGTCGGCGGCCTGATCTCTGCAGCCGGATTCCTGGTCTATCGGCGCCTTCCCGAGGAGCAGAAGGAAAAGCTGCACGCGCAAGTGCGCTCCGCGGTGCAGCAGCGCATCTCCGAGCTGCGCCAAAACTTCAACATTTAAGCCTTCGGCGCGAAGAACCGGGCACTACCGATCGCGGCATGCTGGCCGCGATCGCGTTTTCGGCGCTGATGCTCTACGCAGACGCGCTGCGGCACTTCAATCCCGCGCTCGGTCGCACGCGCGCCGTCGCATTGGCGCGCACGACGATCGAGCAAGCCGACGCCAACGCCCTCGACGCACGGTTGCTGGTCGCGCTCATCGCGGTGGAATCGCGCTGGGATCCGAACGCCGTCTCGCCGGCGGGCGCGCGCGGCCTCGGGCAGCTGATGCCGGCGACCGCGCAAGAACTGGCGGTCGACCCCTTCGATCCGCTGCAGAACATCGACGGCGTCGCCCGGCAGTTGCGCGCACTGCTCGATCGATACCGCAGCGTTCCAATGGCGCTGGCCGCGTACAACGCCGGCGGTGGGGCGGTCGACCGCTTCAACGGCGTTCCCCCGTTCCCCGAAACGCGGCGTTACGTCAGCCGGGTGATTGCGCTTTGGCGTCGGCTGGAGGGTGGATAGCGGTCTCTTCGGCGGCCGGCTCGGCGGGCAGGTGCTCCGCCGGGATCGGGGGCAGCGAGCGCGTCTCGGCCAGATCGGCGGCGCGCTCCATCTCGGCGATGAAGGACGCCGAGGTGTTCTGAACCTCCCGCATGAAGCGCCCGGCCTGGCGCATCATCTTGGGAAGCCGGTCCGGCCCGAAAAGCAAGAGGGCTAAGACCGAAACGACGAGGATATCGGGAACGGAGAACATGCGGCGTTCCCCTTTCAACGGCGGGTTCGGCCGGCCCCGTGCAGGGCTCGCCCCCTCTGCCGTGCAAGCACGCCGTCCGCCCGTGAAGATCATCTACACACGCGGCAACCGCACGGAGACGCTGGCTTCGCTCTCCACGTTGCGGAAGATCCTCAACCGCTTCGTGGCGCACCGAGTCTTTTACGAGGTCTCGAGCCGCAGCAAACGCGGTCACGAATTCTTTTCGACCAAGAACGTCTTCGTCGTCGGTACGATCGAGGTGACGAACTTCGAGCATCTGAAGATCCTCATCTTCGACGCCTACAATCGCGCGCACTCGGTCGAGATCATCAATCCTCAGACGATGCGCATCTACGACGAGATGCCCGGGCGCGGTTTTGCGGTCTCGTTCATCAGCGAGAACGAGCCCGGCTTCGAAACGCGCTGCTATATCCGCGACGAGGGCGAGGACGAAGCCCGCGTGGACGAGCAGACCGCGCTCGAGAAGATCACGCTGCCGCAGCTCTTCGAATACCTACAGGAGATCACGGCCGTCGAGACCGCCGCCCCTCACTCCAAGCCGTAGATCGCATCGGTCACCTTGCCGGGTTCGACGCGCAGCGAGCGCAGGATGCCCGGCGAGCGAACCGCCTCGGCGGCCAACCCGAACGCCAGGTGCTTGGGGAGGTAGCGCCCCTCGGCGCGATTCGCGCCCTCCACGAAGATCGCGTACGATTCGCGGCTGAGCCAGACGCTCGCCGTTCCTTCGGGCAGCTTGAAGGCGAGCGTATCGAAGCGCGGCAGCGCGCCGCGCTCGCCGGGCGGGAGGCCGGCCTCGGGCAGCCTGGCGGCGGTGTTGCGGACGTCGCCGCTCGACTCGAGCTCCATGAGCTTTTCGCGCGGAACCAGCTCCCCGAGTGCCGCGCCGATCGCCGGATCGTCGAGCAGCGCCAGCAGGAGCGCGCGCGAAGTGATAAACGGCTCGCGCAGTTGCTGCGCGTAGCGGCCGGAGCTGCGCATCACCGCGAGCAGCTCTTCGGAGAGCGGGATCTGCTCCAGGTCGCTCATGGCCGGGTGGTTGGCTTCCCGAGCCTGCGGCCCTCCAGCCGCTGCGCCCGCCGCAGCGCCCGCACCCCCTCTTCCAACCGCCCCGCACGTTTGTAGGCGATGCCGAGGTTGAAGTGGGCGATCGCGCATTCTTCGTCGGCGGCGACGGCCGCTTCGTAGCGCGCGATCGCTCCGGCGAGATCGCCCGCTTCGAGCAGGAGATTGCCGAGATTCGCGAGCGCCGGGGCATGCCGGCCGTGCGCCGAGACGGCGGCCAAAAAATCGTCGCGCGCCGCCGCGCGCAACTCCAAGCCGACGCGCGCTACGCCGCGTTTGTTGAGCAGAAAAGCACGCTCGGGATTCGAGACGGCGTCCTCCAGCAGCCGGCCGAAGCGCGCTTCGGCCTCGGCGTACGAGCCGCGCTCGAGCGCCGCCAGCGCGAGCTCGCGCGGCGTCCGCTCGCGGGCAAATCCCCTCCAGAACCGGAACATCTCGCCAGGATGTTCACGATCGAGGTGCTCACGCTCTTTCCCGAGGTCTTCGCGCCGTTCGTCGGGCTCTCGATCGTCGGGCGGGCGGTCGACGCCGGCATCGCCGAGATCCGTTACCACCACCTGCTCGACTACCTCGAGGGTAAGGAGCGCGCCGACGACGCGCCCTTCGGCGGCGGTGCCGGGATGGTTTTGCGGATCGAGCCGATCGCCCGCGCCCTGGACGCGATCCTGGCCGCCGCGCCGCCGGGCGAGCGGCGGGCGATCGTGCTCCCTTCCCCGAGCGGCCGCCCGTTCGCCCAGGCCGATGCCCGGCGCTTCGCGCAGCTCGACCGGCTGATCGTCGTCTGCGGCCACTACGAAGGGATCGACGAGCGGCTGGCCGCGCTCTACCCGGCCGAGGAGCTCTCGCTGGGCGACTTCGTCTTGACCGGCGGCGAGATTCCGGCGCTCGCAATCCTCGACGCGACCGTCCGGCTGCTCGCCGGAGCCCTTCGGCCGGAGTCGCTCGCGGACGAATCCTTCGAAGGCGGCCTGCTCGACTACCCGTGCTACACGCGGCCGCCGGTCTTTCGCGGCGTCGCCGTCCCCGAGGTGCTGCTCGGCGGCGACCACGCCAAGATCGCGGCGTGGCGGCGCGAGCAATCCCGCGCCCGGACCGCGGCCCGCCGCAAGGACCTGCTCGAGAAGGACGAGGGTAGCGCCGGCGGGTAACGCGCTTGCGCCGGCTGCAGGCCCCGTGATACCATACCGTGGTTTGGGCCGGGCCTGCTCCCGGCCGTTTTCCCGCGTCTGAAACAGAAAAGTGTCATGAACGTTATCGATGTCCTCAACAGCGAGCAGCGCAAAGAGTCGGTCCCGGAGTTCCGGCCCGGCGACACGGTCAAGGTCTACTCCAAAGTCGTCGAGGGCGGCAAGGAGCGCGTGCAGATGTTCGAGGGCGTCGTCACCGTCCGCAAGGGCGGCGGCGCCGCCGAGTCGATCACGGTCCGCCGCGTCGCGCACGGCGTCGGCGTCGACAAGACCTTTCTCGTGCACAGCCCCCGCGTCGAGAAGATCGAGCTCTCGAAGCGCGGCGTGGTGCGCCGCAGCCGCCTCTACTACCTCAGCGATAAGATCGGCAAGGCGGCCCGGATCAAAGAGAAAAAGGTCGCCAAGTAAGCCGCTCTGACGCCATTCCAACTGCTGGGGCTCCTGTGCGTCTTCGCGCTCGCACGCCTCGCCCTGACGACGAAACCCTTTGCGGCCGACGACGAACAGTCGTCGGCCGCTGCCGTCGTGCGGGAGTATCTGGACGCGCTGATCGTGGCCGGACTGGCCGGCCTGCTGCTCATCGTCTTCGTCGTGCGCACCTACTACATTCCCTCGCTCTCGATGGTCCCGACCTTGGAGCCGAGCGACGTGCTGCTCGTCGACGAGATCGCCTACCGGCTGCATCCGCCGCACTTCGAGGACGTGGCGATCTTCACGCCCCCGGTCGATTCGGGCGGGGACGCCTTCGTCAAGCGCGTGATCGGCGTTCCGGGCGACACCATTTCCATTTCGGACGGTATCGTCTACCGGAACGGCTCGCCGCTCTCGGAGCCCTACGAGAACGAGCCGCCCAAATACGACTTGGAGGTGCGTAATTATGGCATCTACGTGGACGGCGTGCGGCTCGACCCCCGCGTCGCGAACGTTCCGCCCCGATCCGCGTGGCAAGCGCCCAATCGCGTCCCGAACGGCTTCTACTTCATGCTGGGCGACAACCGCAACTACTCCGACGACTCCCACGTTTGGGGCTTCGCGCAGGCGAGCGGACCGTTTGCGGCGGGACCCCTGGCCCATCGAGCGCGTGCCGGATTCATCGGTCCCGCATTCCTGGTCTTCTGGCCGTTGAACCGCCTTCACATCTTGCACTGAAAAGAGACGAACTTCGCTTCATGACGCCGCTGCAGCTCCTCATCATCGTCGCCGCGATCGCGCTCGTGCGCGTCGCGCTCTCGCTGCGCCCGGTGCGGGCGGGGACCAGCGGGCGCAGCACCGAGATCGCACGCGAGTTCCTCGATCCGTTCATCATCGCGGGCCTGGCCGCGTGGGTACTCATCACCTTCGTCGCGCGAACCTACTACATTCCCTCGGGATCGATGCTGCCGACGCTGCAGCTGCACGACGTCCTGCTGGTCGATAAGTTCGAATACCGCTTTCATCAACCCAAGCGCGGCGACATCGTCGTGTTTCCGCCGCCGATTCCGACGCCCGACGATTTCATCAAGCGCGTCGTCGGCCTGCCGGGAGACGCGCTGAGCATCACGGCGGGGACGGTGTTCGTCAACGGCCGCGCGCTCTACGAACCCTACACCGCCGACAAGCCGGTCTACGAGCTGGCGATTCGCAACTACGGTATCTACGTGAGCTACGGAGCCGGATGGCAACGGCTCGACCCCGCGTCGGCGAACATTCCGCCGCGCTCCCAATGGACCGCTCCCGACCGTATCCCCCCGCACTGCTATTTCATGATGGGCGACAACCGCAACGACTCGGAAGACTCGCACGTGTGGGGCTTCGCGCAGGATGCCGGAACGTTTGCGACCGGGCCGCGCGCCGGCGAGCGCGCCGGATTCACCGGCCGGGCGTTCCTGATCTTTTGGCCCCCGTCGCAAGCGCGCTTTCTCACCGACCCGAACACCTCGCCGCCCCAGTAGGCGCGCCGCGGCGAGCGGCGAAATGCTCCTAGCGACGTGTCAAGACTGCTGCAATGGCGCTCGCTCGCCGGACTCGCGCTGCAACTCGCGATACTCGCGCTCTTGGTCACGGCCTTCTTCATGCGCGCCTCGCAAGTGTGGGGTCCGTCGATGTCGCCGAGCATCGCCCCCGGGGAATACGTCCTGATCGACACGTTCGCATATCGGTTCGGCACGCCGCGGCGCGGCGACGTCGTCGCCTTCCACGCAGACGACGGCGTGCACGACGTCTTCATCAAGCGAGTGGTCGGCCTCCCGGGCGATCGCATTCGCATCGAGCGCGGCGTCGTCTACGTCGACGGCGCGGCGCTGGCCGAACCGTACGTCCGCTACCCCGACCAGCGCAGTTTCCCCGGCGTGCTCGTACCCGCGGACTCCGTCTACGTGCTCGGCGACAATCGGGCCGACAGCGACGACTCCCGTTCTTTCGGCGCGGTGCCGGACGGCCGGATCGTAGGCCGGGCGCTCGCCGGCATCTGGCCGCCGAGCTTCGTGCGCGCGCTGTGACGGCCGAACTCGAACGCGTCGTTCAATGGTACCCCGGCCACATGGCGCGGGCGATGCGCCGCATCGGCGACTACCTGCAGCTCATCGACCTGGTCGTGGAGGTGGTC
>DATJRF010000064.1:0-15425 GCA_035505015.1 Verrucomicrobiia bacterium
CCTGCGGCGCTACGCTCAGGATGACAAGGGCACGCCTCGCCACCCACGCCATCCCTTGTCATCGTGAGCGTAGGCGCGAAGCGCCGGAGTCGAACGAGGGCGACGCAACGGTGAACGCCGTTCCCCCTTCGACTTCGCGCCTGCGGCGTTACGCTCAGGATGACAAGGGCACGCCTCGCCACCCACGCCACCCCTTGTCATCGTGAGCGCAGGCGCGAAGCGCCGGAGTCGAACGAGGGCGACGCAACGGTGAACGCCGTTCCCCTTCGACTTCGCGCCTGCGGCGCTACGCTCAGGATGACGAGGGCACGCCTCGCAATCCACACCACCCCCCGAAGACATTAGGGCGGCGTCGGAGGGTGCGGCGTTTATGCGTGCAGGAGCGTGAAACCGGCGGTGAAGCCGGGACCCAGAGAGGTCATGAGCGCGTGCTTCCACGGGCGCTCGCGGCGCTCGGCCAGCACGCGGTCGAGAACGAAAAGCACCGTCGCCGCCGACATGTTGCCGTAGTCGCGCAAGGCCTCGCGCGATTCGATCAGGCTTCCGGGCTCCTGCTCGAAGGCAAGTTCGAGCGCGCTCACGACCTTGGCTCCGCCCGGATGGCAGACGAACCGGTCGACGTCGGCAAACGTCAAGCCGCGCTCGCACAGAAAGGCGCGCGCGACGTCGCGCATCTCGCGCGCGATCAGGTCGGGGATGTCGCGCGAGAAGATCGCTTTGAAGCCGTCGCCGGTGACCTCCCAGCCCATGACGTCGAGCGAATCGGGCCAGGTGTGCTCGCCGGAGGCGACCACTTCGACGCCGTCGCCGTCCGTGCAGAGCAGCGCGGCGGCGGCGCCGTCGCCGAAGAGCGCGGTTGCGACGATGTTGCTCTTGCTGAAATCGTCGCGCCGGAACGAGAGCGCGCATAGCTCCACGACCAAGAAGAGCACGAGCGAACCGGGACGGGCGGCCGCCATGGTCGCGGCGCGCGCCAAGCCGATCGTGCCGCCGGCGCAGCCCAAGCCGAAGACCGGCAGGCGCGCGACGTCGCGCCGCAAGCCCATGCGCTCCATCAGCAGCGCGTCGAGGCTCGGCGTTGCGATGCCGGTCGTCGAGACGGCCACGATCGCGTCGATCTCCTCGGGGCGCCGTCCCGCGCGAGCCAGCGCCTGCCGGGCCGCCTCCTCGAACAATCCCAGCGCGGACTCGAGGTAGATGCGGTTGCGCTCGGGCCAGTCGTGGGTCGCCTCGTACCACTCGATCGGGACGCACGAGTAGCGCCGCTCGATGCCGGTGTTGGCGAAAAGAGGGAGCAGGCGCATGATTTGGGAGGAGCGCGGGCCGAGCGCGAGCCGCACCCGCCTGGTCACGTCGTCCTGGTCGAGCTCGTAGGGCGGCACGGCCGTTGCGACCGACAGAATCCTGCCGTTCACAGCCCGCTCCCGAGCAGGTTCCCCGGCCCTCGCATCCTAAGCCTTACCTCCCGTGACGTTTAGACCATACCTGGCGGCGGCGTTGGCCGTCGTTTTCTTAGGCGCCGCTGCGCGGCCCGAACCGCTCCTCGTGTACTCTGCTCCGGCCGGAGACCGGCCCGCCGGAGCCGACGCGGTCCTTCCGACCGACTCCGTCTTGCCCGACGGCCGCCTCGGCGCCCCGGCCGGCAAGAGCGTCTTCGTCGGAACCAATCCGCTCGGTTTCGCACTTTCGCCGGACGGCCGCTTCGCCATCGTCAGCAACGACGACCAGCGAACGGGCGGCCTGAGCATTCCCAACTCCGAGCCGCCCTTGGCCATCGGCTATTCGCTCACCGTCGTCGACACGCAGACGATGAACGTCGTCGACGTCTTTCGCGATCCCTCGGTCACGTTTTTCATGGGCGTGGCCGCGGTGCGCGATCCGAACGATCCCTCCGCAACGCTGGTCTTCGCGTCGGACGGAGCCCTCGGTGCGGTACGAGTCTTCGACCTCGACGCGCTGGGGCATCTCGCGCTCGAACCGCAGCCGATCGCGCTGCCGCGCGACGGCAGCGCGCACGCATTCCCCGCCTCGATCGCCGCGTCGCCGGATGGGCGAACGCTCTACGTCGTCGACAATGTCGGCGATACGGTTTCGGCGATCGACGTCGCTTCCCGCCGGATCGTCCAAACGATGCCGGTCGGCTACGCGCCACTGTACGCCGCGGCCGGCGGCGGGCGCGTCATCGTGAGTAACGGCGGTCTTGCCGCCTATACGGCGCAGACTCCCGCTGCGCAGTTGCCGGCCTTCGGCGCTCCGGCCTTCGATCCGGAGCGCTCGTCGTCGCTGACGATCTCCGCGGTCGAGCCCGGCGGCGGTTTCGCCGCCGATCCCGACACGGTGAGAATGGATCCGGCGCCGGACGGGACCACCGACATCGGCGGAGCCGATCCGGGCGCCATCGTGCTCGCACCCGACGAAAAGACGGCCTACGTCGCGCTCTCCAACGTCGATCGCATCGCGGTCGTTTCGCTCGCCGGCGAACCCGAGGTCGTGCGCGGGCTCGATCTGCGGCTCTTTCCGGAGGCGCCGTACGGCGCGCAGCCGAGCGCGGAAGCGCTGGGCGATCGCGGCAAGCGGCTCTACGTCGCGCTTGCCGGCCTCAACGCCGTCGCCGTCCTGGACGCGCGCGCGCCGAAGAAATACCGTTACGGACTCATTCCGACCGGATGGTTTCCGGTCGGTTTGAGAATCGCACCCAACGGGCGCTTTCTCTACGTCCTCAACGCCAAGGGCGTCGACGGTTTCGGCATGCTGCAGCGGATCGATCTCAAGCATCAGGATCTCGTGAAGTGGACGCTCGACGCGCTGCGCTATAACCGCACGCCGGCGACCGCGAAGCCGGATCCGATCGTGCCGCCGTTGCGCTCCGGGCGCCGCAGCGACGCCATCGACCACGTCGTCTTCATCGCGGTGCAGTCGCCGGGATACGACGCGATGTTCGGCGATCTGGCCGATCCGGCCGGCGAGCCGCACGGCAACGGCGATCCCTCGCTGGAAACCTACCCGCAGAGCGTCACGCCGAATCTGCACGCGCTGGCGCACGCCTACGCGCTGGCCGACAACTTCTACGCCGCCGACGAAGACGCCGGCGTGGCCACGCAGGTTCCGCTCGTCGGCACCGTCTCGCTCTACGCGCAGTTGATGGCGGGCGTCGGAGCCGCGCGCAATCCGGCGACGGATTTCGGCGACGACCCCGAAGAATACACGCGTGCCGGGACGATCTTCAATGCACTCGAGCGCGCGGGATTGAGCTACCGCGACTACGGCGGCATGCTGCATTTGAGCGGCGAATCGGCGGCCGGCTATACGCTCGGCGTTCCTGCGCTCGCGGCGCTTTCGGGCAACGCCGACCTGATGTACTCGATGCAGGAGTCGCGCGGGGATGCCGCCCGGCGCGCCGCCGAGTTTGCCTCCGACATGACGCGTTACGTGCAGGCGGATGCGGAGCCGAACTTCGTCTACGTCGCGCTTCCCGTACCGAACCGGCCGAGCGGCATGGCCGAGACGGACCGGGCGCTCGGATCGATCGTCGATTTCATCTCGCATACGCCGCACTGGAGCTCGACGGCGATCTTCGTCGTGCCCGAAGGGGTCATTCCGAGCACCGACCACGTCAACGACTTGCGCAGCTACGCTCTCGTCGTTTCGCCGCTCGCTCGCCGCGGCTACGTCGGGCGCGCGCACCTCTACCCGGCGGGCGTGCTCAAGACCGAGGAGGAGATCTTCGGGCTCGAGCCCCTCTCGCTCGGCGACCTGCTGGCCACCGACATGGCCGATTTCTTCCTCGACGTCCCCGATCCGGAGCCGTACGATGCGATCCGGTGAAGCAGGCGGGCATCGGCGCGCTCGTATTCGAATTACCGCCCACGATGAGTAAGACGGCAGTGCAGTTCGGCCCCCGCCTGGTCGGGAGCCCGACCGGCTCTCTGCGCAGCGCGGTGCTGGTCAAACCTTCGCCCGCGATCGAACGGACGGCGACGCTGCCGGGGGAGCCGGGCGTCCTTTTCAGCCGCGCGCTGGAGCAGCATGCCAATCTCTGCAAGCTGCTCGAGTACTACGGGGTTCAGGCGATCGCCATCGACCCGCACGCGCAGGACGGGCTCGAAGTCGCCGCCGCCGATGCCGCGGTCGCCTTCGAGGACGGGGCGATGCTGATGCGCCCGAGCGCGATGTCGCGGCGCGCAGAGGCCGATAGGATGGAGGCGGAGTTCGCGCGCATCGACGTTCCGCTCGCCGGCCATATCGCCGCTCCCGGGCTGCTCGACGGCGCGGACGTGCTGCTGGCCGCCGGCACCGCCTTCGTCGGGGTCGGCAGCCGGGGCAACGACCTGGGGCGCGCCGGTTTTGCAGAGGTTGCCCGCGCCCACGGCTACGCCGTGGTGGAGGTGCCGCTGGCGCCGGGCTCGCCGCCGCTGCGTGCGCTCGCCGGAGCAGCCGGCAAGGATACCATCGTGGTTGCCGCGGGCCGGATCGATCCGGCCGTCTTCGGGGGCTTTCGCACGGTGCCGGTCGAGCCGGGCGAAGATCTGGCGGCCGGCGTGCTGCCGCTGGGCGAACGCCGCGTCGTCGCCGATCTGCGCTACCGCACCTCGCTGCGCGCGATGCGCAAGGCCGGCATCGCGGTGGAGTCGATCGACCTCTACGAGTTTGCGAAGATCGGCGTGACGCCGTCGATGCTGGCGCTGGCGATAAAGCGCGACTAAACGGCTCTGGCAGGCCACTACGATGCGCATCGCGGTTCTCTCGGATATCCACGGCAATCTCATCGGGCTCGACGCGTGCCTGGCCGATCTCAACGCGCAGGGCGGGGCCGACGCGATCGTGGCAGCCGGCGATCTCTGCTTGGACGGGCCCAAGCCGAAGAAGGTGCTGCAGCGCCTGCAGGAGCTGGGCGCACAGTGCGTGCGCGGCAACACCGACCGGTATCTCGCCGACTCCGGCGGCGAGCGCCTGACGGCCGCGGAGCACGCACAGATCGCGTGGACGCGCAAGGAACTCGGCGAACAGCAGCTTGCCTGGCTGCACGATCTGCCGTTCGCGCTGCGCATCGGCGAAGAGGGCAACGAGCTGCTGGTCGTGCACGCCAATCCCCTCACCGACGACGAGCATGTGTGGCCGGACGCCGACGACGAGACGCTGGAACGCTTCTTCGGCCACGAGCGCGCCACCGCGATCGCCTTCGGTCACCTGCACATTCCCTATGCCCGGATCTGGCGCGGCAAGCTGCTGGTCAACGTCTCGACGGCGGGCCTTCCCAAGGACGGCGATCCGCGGGTCGGTTACGCGATCTTCACCGAGCGCGATGGCGGCTGGCAGGTCAAGCACCGCCGCGTCGTCTTCGACGTCAAGCGCGTCGCAACCCAATTGGCGGATTGTGGGATTCCAGAGAGCGGCGAACTGATCGCCACCCTGCGACGCCATCGGTACAAACGATTAAAGAGTACGATACCTTAAGCTCCCGCAACGGGGCTGCGGAGTACGCGATCGAGATCGACGATCTCGTCAAGCGCTACGACGACGTCACCGCCGTCGACGGCATCTCGCTGCGCGTGCGCACCGGCGAGTTTTTCGGGTTTCTCGGCCCAAACGGCGCCGGCAAGACGACCACGATCAACGCGATCGTCGGCCTGGTGAAGAAGACCGCGGGGTCGATCCGCGTCTTCGGCTACGATAACGAGCTCGAATGGCGGCAGGCGCGGCGGACGATCGGGCTCTCGCCGCAAGAGTACAATTTCGACCGCTATCTCTCGATACGCGACGTACTGATCTTCCAGGCGGGATACTACGGCTTGCGCGGGCCGGCGGTGCGGGCCCGCGCCGACGAGCTGCTCGAGCGCTTCGATCTCACCTCGAAGGCGAGGGTCGAATACACGAAGCTTTCGGGCGGCATGAAGCGCCGTTTGACCCTCGCGCGCGCGCTGATCCACCAGCCGCGCCTTTTGATCCTCGACGAGCCAACGGCCGGCGTCGACGTCGAGCTGCGTCTCGAGCTGTGGTCGCTGCTGCGCTCGCTCAATCGCGACGGGCTGACGATCTTTTTGACGACCCACTATCTCGAGGAGGCGCAGGAGCTCTGCCGCGAGATTGCGATCGTGCGCGGCGGCAAGATCGTCGCGGCCCAGCCGACCGCCGAGCTCGTGGCCGGCGGCGCCTCGCTGCAAGACGTCTTTCTGGAGCTAATGAAGAGTTGATCGCCGTCAATACCGTCGCGCTCGCGACGCTCGTGCGGCGCGAAATGATCCGCAGCCTCAAAATCATCAACCAGGTGATCTGGCCGCCGGTCATCACGACGCTGCTCTACATCTTCGTCTTCGGTTTCGCGATCGGAAGCCGCATCGCGAGCGTGCAAGGGGTGGGGTACGCGCAGTTCCTCATCCCGGGGCTGATCATGCTCCAAGTGATCGACTCGTCGTACGGCGAGTGCTCCAGCTCGGTCTTCCAAGGGCGCTTCATGAACTCCATCCAGGAGATGCTCATCGCACCGATGTCGGCCTACGAGATCGTCGGCGGGTACCTCCTGGGCAGCCTGGCACGCGCGCTGCTGATCGCGGCGCTGATCACCGGGATCGGCGTCTTCATCGTGCACACCGCACCGCGCGACTGGCTGCTGTATTTCGGCGTGATCGTCCTGGTCTCGCTGCTCTTCTCGGCGCTCGGCATCGTCTTCGGCCTCTACGCCGAGAAGTTCGACCACATCGCGATCCTCACGACCTTCGTCATCACGCCGCTCACCTTCGTCGGCGGGGTCTTCACCTCGGCGACGATGCTGCCGGAGAAGTTGCGCGATTTCGAGCTGATCAACCCGGTCTTCTATACGATCGACGCCTTCCGGCGCAGCTACACCGGTCAGAGCTATCTTCCGCCGGCGCTCTCGATCGGGGCGATCGTGCTGCTCGCGGCGATCACGATAGCGATCGCCTTGCGCATGGTCGCCGTCGGCTATAAACTGCGAACGTGATCGCCTCGCTCGCGCTAGCCCTGGCGGCGGCCGTGCCGCAACTCTCGCTCGCGCCCTGGACGGGCACGGCCTTTGCGACGACCACCGGCTCCGCCGTGAAGTACCGCTTGACGATCAAGGGTACGCCGAATACGACGCTGCACGTCGTTGCAAGCGGCTTTGCAAGGGGCTGGCTGGCGGCCTTCTGCACCCCGCTCGTCTGCTCTCCGCTGCAGGTAACGGTCAGGCTGCCGGCCTCCGGCCAAGCGAGCTACGCGTTCGAGCTCATCCGCGAGGACGAGGCGGCGCCTCGCTCGAGCGGTGCGCGGATCGCCGCCGGCGGAGCGTCCCTTCAGGTCCCCGTCTCCGGTAAGACCTAGGCAAAAATCGGTATGAATACGGCGGACTCGCGCGAGCGATGCGGCGCGCGCCGCCGGTATACTCACGGGAGCGCCCTACATGAGAACGAGGAGTAATTCATGCTGGAAGAACTCGACCTGAAGATCGGCGAAAAGAAAGAGGAAGGCAAGCACCAGGATCTGCCCCTGACCTATTTCTGCTCGCACCCGCTGGGCTGCTCGGCCAAGCTCTGCTGAGCGCCGAGCGAGAATAGCCGCGGCACCACCGTCATCCCGAGCTGCGCTCGGGATGACCTTAGTGCCCGAAGAACGGGTTGTGGGCTTTTTCTAGGCCGATTCTGCTCGGGGGGCCGTGGCCGGGCATGACGACGGTGTCGTCGGGCAAGCTGAAGAGCTTGCTGCGGATGCTGTTGAGGATGTCGTCGTAGGTGCTGGCATCGCCGTACGCGCCGCCGACGCTGCCCGCGAAGAGCGTGTCGCCGGTGAAGACCGTCGAGGAGAAGACGTAGGACGAAGAGCCGTCGGTGTGGCCGGGCGTGTGGAGCATGCGAATGCTCGCGCCGTCGCCGAAGGGCAACTCCTCGCGGTCGCGCACGAGCAGCGTTTTACTCGCGAGCGAGCCGATCGCCGCGACGTCGAGGCGGTGCATGACGATCTGCGCTTGCGGAAAGGCCGCCGCGATCGGCGCGGTCGCATCGCAGTGATCGTCGTGCTTGTGGGTGATCAGAATGTACTGCAGGTGATAATCGCCGTCGCGCAAGATGCGCAGCAGGTTGGCGGGAATGCCGGCGGGATCCACCAGCGCGGCGCGGCGTCCACCCTCGAGGAAGAAGACGTAGCCGTTGCTCGGATGCGGGTCCTGCGGATGGTGGCGGACCGCCGGATCCTCGATGTGCGGCGGACGCCAGCTCTTCGCCGCACTCGCGGCCAGCGCGCCGGGATCGAGCCGCAGGGCGCGCGCCAGCGCGCGCGCTTGATCTGCGGTGGGCGCGCCCTCGTACCTCAGCCAGCCGGCGATCTCGCGCGTCTCCACGCCGGCCTGGTGCGCGAGACGCGCCTCGCCGACGTGCGTACCGCGCATCGCCTTGCGCAGGACGTCGCCGAAGTCGTCCTCGAGCGGGATGTCCGGCCATGCCATCCGCCGAGGGTTCGACGCTCGCGCAACCGGAACCGGCCGAGCGGCGGTCGAAGCGCAGGTCATGGAAAGCGTCATCATCATCGGATCCGGGCCGGCGGGTTTGACCGCGGCGGTGTACGCCGCTCGCGCCAACCTGCGGCCGCTGGTGCTCGCCGGGGGGCTCTACGGCGGTCAGCTCATGCTCACGACCGAGGTCGAGAACTATCCGGGTTTCCCCGAAGGCATCATGGGGCCGGATCTGATGATGCGTTTTCGCGAGCAGGCCGAGCGCTTCGGCGCGCGCATCGAGAACGTCGACGTGACCTCGGTCGATTTTTCGCGCCAGCCGCTGGTCGTGCGTACGCCCGACGACGCGTTCGAAGCCAAGACGGTCATCGTCTCGACCGGCGCCAGCGCGCGCTGGCTCGGCGTCCCCGGCGAAGAGCGGCTCCGGGGCCGCGGCGTCTCGACCTGCGCGACCTGCGACGGCGCCTTCTTTCGCGATAAGCACATCGTCGTCAACGGCGGCGGCGACTCGGCGATGGAAGAAGCGCTCTTCCTCACGCGCTTCGGCCACAAGGTCACCGTGATTCACCGGCGCGACGCGCTGCGCGCGAGCAAGATCATGGGCGAGCGCGCGCTCGCCCACGCGAAGATCGACTTCCTCTGGAATACCGTCATCGAGGAAGCGTACGGCGAAACGCATCTGACGGGCCTGCGCCTGCGCAACGTGCGCGACGGCAGCGCCTACGACTTCGATGCCGACGCGCTCTTCATCGCGATCGGACATACGCCCAATACCGCGATCTTCGACGGGCAGCTCGATCTCGACGAGAAGGGCTACATCGCCTCTGCAGACGGCACGTCGACCAACGTCGAAGGCGTCTTCGTCGCGGGCGACGTTCACGACGTGCGCTACAAGCAGGCCGTTACGGCCGCCGCTTCGGGCTGCAAAGCGGCGATGGACGCCGAGAAATACCTCGAGGCGATGGAGTTCACCGTCGCCGCTCCGGGCTAAGTGGCCGCAGGCATGCTCTCCGTCGTGCTGCTGTTGGCGGCTGCGGCGACGCCGACGCCGGTTCCGATCGCGCAGACGCCGGGGTCGAACGTGACGGTTTCGATCTGTCACGCCCAGCTGGACAAGCCGCCGCTCAAGATCGGCTACACCAACCTCGCGCCGCGCCCGGCCACCGAGGTCGATTTCACCGTCGTCGGCACCGCCGGGATCATTCAAACGGTCAAGGACGTCGGCCGCTTCGCGACCGGAACGCAGATCATCCACGTCTTTCGCCTGCCTTACGGCACGACGCCGCTTGGCCTGAGCTCCGCGCGCTGCGTCGTGACGAAGATCGTATACGCCGACGGCACCAGCTGGGTGAACCCAAACCCCCCGTAGGCTGTCAGATCATCGACAGCCTGCGAGCAGGTCGGCGAGCGCGGGCTCGAGCTGCGGGTAGATGAAGGCGTAGCCGAGCTCTTCGGTCGTGCGCTTGGGCAGAACGCGCTGGCCGGAGGCGACGACATCGGCGCCTTCGCCCAGTGCCAGGCGCAAGGCGAAGGTGGGAACCGGGAAGACGGCCGGCCGGTGCAGCGCCTCGGCGAGCGCCTGCGTAAAAGCGGCGTTCGTCACCGGGTTCGGCGCGGTCGCGTCGTAAGCGCCCTCGCCGCGATCGATCGCCGCGAGGAAGATGCCCAGCACGTCGGCGATGTGGATCCAGGAAAGCCACTGCCGCCCGGTGCCGACGATGCCGCCCGTACCGAGGCGAAAGACCGGCAACATCTTCTGCAGCGCGCCGCCGTCGGTTCCCAGGACGATGCCGGTCCGTACGATCGCGACGCGCGCACCGAGCTCGCGCGCTCGTAAAGCCTCCGCCTCCCACGCAACGCACGTGCGCGCCAGAAAGTCGTCGCCGGCCGGCGAGCCTTCGTCGAAGCTCGCGCTCTCGCTCGTGCCGTAATACCCGACGGCCGAGGCCGAAACGTAGAACGGCAAGCGGATCCCCGCCGCGCGGCACGCCTCGAGGAAGCGGTGCGGCGCCCGCGTTCGGCTCGAGACGATGCGTTCTTTGACCGCGGCGCTCCAGCGCTGCGCGACCGGCTCGCCGGCGAGGTTGACGACGCCGTCGCACGCGCGCGCCGCCTCGGCCGCCGCCTCGGGGTCGCGCAAGGAAGCCGAGACTACGCGATCGCCCCGCCGTTGGAGCGCCGCGCACAGATGTTTCCCGACGAAACCCGAGCCGCCGAGCAAGAGAAGCTTCACGCGTAGATGCGCGCCAGCAGTCCGACCGCCTCTTCGATCGCGTCGACGCTCTTTGGAATGGCCGCAGTCAGGTTCTCGTTGCCGCTTGCGGTAACGAGAACGTCGTCTTCGATGCGAACGCCGATCCCTTTGAAGCGCGGCGCGCACTCGGCGTCGCGGTGCACGTAGATGCCCGGCTCGACGGTCGTCACCATCCCCGGCTGCAGCAGCAGTGCCGAATCGTCGTCGTGGCGGTAGCGCCCTACGTCGTGGACGTCGAGCCCGATCCAGTGACCGGTTCCGTGCATGTAGTACGCCTTGTACCCTTCGCTCTCGACGTTTTCGTCGACCGAGCCGCGAAGCAGTCCGAGGTCGAGTAGGCCTTCGACGATGGTGCGCAGCGCCGCATCGTGAAACGCGGTGCGCGGTGTGCCCGGGCGCACCGCGCCGATGGCGGCCTCCTGCGCCGCGAGAACGATTTCGTAGATCGCACGCTGCTCCGCGGAAAAGCGCCCGTCCACGGGCCACGTGCGCGTGACGTCGGTTGCGTAGTAGTCGAGCTCGCAAGCCGAGTCGACCAGCAGCAGCGTTCCGGTTTCGAGGCGGTCGCGCGCCCGGACGTAGTGCAGCACGGTCGCGTTGTCGCCCGAGGCGACGATCGACTGATAGGCGGGCTGGCCGCCGGCGCGCGCGTAGGCGTACTCGAGCATCGCCTTGATCTCGTACTCGTAGATTCCCGGCTTGGTCGCGTGCATTGCGGCCAGATGGCCGTCGCGCGTTACGTCCGCAGCCCGTCGCATCGCTTCGATCTCGGCCGCGTCCTTGAGCAGGCGCATCTGGTGCAGCACGGATCCCGGGTCGACGATCGCTTCGGGCGCGCGTCCCTTGCGCCGCGTACGGGCGCGCGCCGATTCGAGCGCCGCAAAGATACGGCGGTCGAACGCCTCGTCGCTCGAGACGGCGTAGTGGAGCGTGGAGGCGCCGGACAAGTACTCGGGGAGGCGCTCCGCGAGCTCGTCGATCGGATAGGCCGCGTCGACGCCGAGGCGCTCGATCGCTCGCTCGACGCCCAGGCGCTCGCCGTTCCAGAGTTCTTGCGTGCGATCGCGCTTGCGCAGGAAGAGCACGCTGCGGTGCTCGTGATGCGGCGCGAGCACCAGCACCGCGTCGGGCTCCTCGAAGCCGCAGAGATAGTACAGATCGGAGTGCTGGCGGTAGGCGTGCTCCGTATCGCCGCTGCGCAAGAGCATCCGGGCGGAGGGAATGACCGCGACGCCCCCCGCGAATGCCTCGAGCGCGCGGCGGCGGCGCTCGTCGAAACGAAACGTCATCGCGAGATCAGGGCCGTGACGCCGTCGAGCGAGGCGGCCGAATCGGAGACGGCCGCCGCGACGCGCGCCGCGTTGCCGGTCGCGAGCGCGTCGGCGATCTTGGGAAACGCGACCGAAGCGTACCCCTCGCTGCCGTAGATGAGCAAATCCAGCCGGCGCACCGCCTCCATGCTGGCGTTCAGGTCGACGCCCTGCGCGTCGGCGAGGGCGCTCTGTTTGGCAAAGCGATCGATCGCCGCTCCCAGCGGCGCGAACTCCGCTGCGTCGCCGGTCGCGCTCGCGATCTTGGCGAGCGTGGCGCGCATCTGCTCGGCGTACGCTTGCAGCCGGTACGGCACCGGGCCGAGCGTCAGCCGGAAGGCGGTCAGGGCGAGGAGCTGCGCGAGCGTCTTGTGGTCGTTGAAGCCGGGATCGGCTTGCGTGATCGCGTAGCGCAGATCGTCGAATGCCGAGTGATAGGTGCCGAAGGGACCGACGTAGGCAAAGGTCAGCGTTGGAATTCCGAGCAGGTACAGGAACGGCTCGTGATCCGACCCGCCGCCGGGAGCTTGGGTTTGAACGCCGCCCTGCTGGCTCGCCCACGTCTGCCAGACGGTGTCGGCCTTGATGCGAGGATCGGGGACGACGCGCGCGATGTGCGGAACGAGGTTGGCGAGCCCGGCGACGGCGCTCGCGTAGAAGAAGGATCCGGTCGCGTTCTCGTCGGCATTCACGTAGGCGATGCAGCCGTGCCGCAGCTCGGCTTGGTGCGAGCGGACGTACGAGTCGGAGCCCACCTCGCCGATCTCTTCGCCGTCCCATCCGGCGACGACGATCGAGTACTGCGGCCTCCACCCGGAACGGTAGATGTAGCCGAGCGCGCGGGCGGCTTCGAGCAAGGTCGAGATGCCCGACCCGTTGTCGGTCACGCCGTAGACCCATGCGTCGCGATGGCCGCCGAGAATGACTTCGTGCGACGTATCCAGGCCGGGAAGCGTCGCGATCGTGTTCCAGATCGTCATCCAGGGATAGCTTTCGTCGACGCGCATGCGCACCGGCGAGCCGCTGACGCCCAAATCGTAGTCGGCGTCGAGCGCGCCGTGCCAGGCGTCGGGCGAGCGTGTGCCCGCGATGCTCTGCAGCAGGCGCTGCGCGTTCGCCGCGCTGATCGGGAGCACCGGAATATCCATCTCGGGCTTGCCGACGCTGCCGCGCTGCACCGAGCCCATCGGGCGGTACGGGCCGTCCGGGTAGGGGGCGCCGGGTGCGGTTTCGTTGCGATCCATCGGCTCGGAGTAGAAGAGCACGCCGGCGGCTCCGCGCGCTTGCGCGCGCCGCGCCAGCGCTCCGCGAAACTCGGCGCCGTAGCGGATGAGCAGGATGCGGCCGCGCACGTCCACGTGGGCCGCCGCGAGCGTCGCGTAGTCGGCGTCGAGGCCCTGGTTCGCATAGACGAGCGGTGCGGTCACGTCGCCGTTGCCGCTCCACCCGGTAAAGGGGAGGCCGGCATCCGGACGCCCGGCGTCGGGATCGGCGTCCATCCAGCGCTCCTTGAGGTCGAAGTCGACGCGCGGGCTGGAGAGCAGCTGGAGCACCGCTCGCTTGAGTTGCGGCACCTGCGTGAAGACCGGCTCGATGTGCGCCGAAAAGCCGTACGAGGCAAGCTTGTCGCGCATCCAGAGCGCCATGTCGTGATCGCCGATGCTGCCCGCGTAGTGAGCCTCTTCGTTGAGGCGCGCGGAGTCGTCGAGCGCGCCCTGCGCGGTCGGAACGTCGATGAGGAAGCGTTCGGTCTGCCGGTCGGTGGCGACCGCGGCGGTGCGGGACCCGGTCGTATCCGGCCAATCGTCGGCGCGCGCGGAGCCGGCGCCGCTCGCCAAGAGCAGCCCGGCCGCCAGGGCCGCGATCGTTCGCCGCATGGCGCCCTCTTCGGCGCGAAAGCGAGTGGCGCCCCTCTCGTTAGCGATTGCTGGCGACCAGTATACGTGGCGTCGCGCTCGCCGCCGGGACCCTCGTTTTCTCGAACCGTGCCCGCTTTTTCACATCTCAGGCAAAGGCTCGCAGCAGCTCCTGCGCGTCGCGGTCGAGCCCCTGCGCGTAGACCTTCGGGTGCGTCAGATAGAAGAGCGCCATGACGCGCAGAACGAAGCGGTGCTGCCGCGGATCGGGCAAGGCGGCAAAGCCCCGCTCGGCGCTGCGAGCGAGGTAGCGTACGCGCTCGCGCAGCCGTGCCAGGCTCGGATAGATTGCCGCAAAGCTCAGCTCGCCGTGCTCGCGATCCTCGGCTTGATCGATGTAGGAATCGAGCAGCACGTGCAGGGCGGCCACCGCCGGAAAGTGCGCGTCGTACGCCGCTCGAGCGGCCTCCGGGCGGCCGGCGATGAGCTCGTAGAGCGGCGCGTACACGTGAAACTGCGATCCGGCGGCGCAGGCGAACTCGTGCCAATCCAGGCCGCCGGTGCGGGCGCTGCTGCGCGCGAACCACGCGATGCAGGCGCGCTCGCGCTCGCCGCGCGGATAGTGCTTGTAGGTCTGCATCTCGCCGTAGAGTCCGGCCGCTTCCGCAAAGGCGGGCAGCAACTGCTCGTAGCCGTCGACCGCGCTCAGGCCTCGCTGCACGCGCTCGACCAGCGCGCGCAGGTAGCCGCCGTCGTCGCCCGCGGGACCGCTTGCATAGTAGTCGCGCGGTGCGGCGCCCGGATCGAGGGCGTCCGCAATTGCGCGATGCAACACGGGGTACGCGCTGACGTCGACGTTGGGGTGGCGGTCGCACAGGTTGTCCAAGTAGTCGTAGATCGTCTCGAGCGGCGCCACGATCTCGACGTACCGCCGCGCGCGCTCCGGCGGCAAAAAGGTCGCGAGGATGCAGCCTCCCGCGACGTGGTACGCTTTGCCGTCGATGCTGGCGATCGCTTCGCGGCGCAGGGCTGCATCGGGAATGCGTTCTGCAAGGCTTCTGATCGCGGCAAGCTCGGCGGCGGCTTGGGGGACGATCGTTCGCAGGAAACGTACCAGCTGCACCGGCAGTGCGGCTCCCGCCCCGATGAGAAAACGCAGCCGCGCCGGACTCGCCAGCACGTGCCGGACCGCCCAGCCGATCTCCGAGCGCATGAGGCGGCCCCTAAATGCCGCCGACGAAACGGCCGGGATTGAGCGTAACGTTCGGGTCGAAGCGCGCCTTGAGCGCGCGCATCCGTTCGATCGTCGCCGGCGGCGTTCCCCAAACGGCCAGGTCTCCGCGCCGCGGGTGCTCGCTCGCGATCACGCGGGCCGACGGTTCGAGCGCGTGCAGGGCCTCGTCGAAGCCTTCGATCTTCGCGCCGAGTGCGCGCGCGTCGAGATCGCTCGCGCGCAGCGTGACGTCGCCGTTCATGACGTCGACGATCGTCTCGCAGCGCAGCTCGAAGCGAGCGCAGAGCGAACGCAGCGCCTGCGCGCGTTCGATGGCCGTGCCCGGCGTGGA
>DATJRF010000065.1:0-18995 GCA_035505015.1 Verrucomicrobiia bacterium
CGACTTGCTGGTCGCAGCCTAACCCACTGCTTATAGCTCAGGGTCGCCGAGCGGAGCAATCCGTTCGGCGATCGTTTTTCACGATTCCTCGGGCGCGCGGAATACCAAAAAAGCCTCGCGCGCGCGCGACAGGAGCCCGAATCCCAAAAAGTCGAGAACTTTTGGTATTGAACTTGTATTTGGTGCCCAGAAAGGGACTCGAACCCCCACGATGTTGCCACCACTGGTACCTGAAACCAGCGCGTCTACCAATTCCGCCATCTGGGCACGGAAGTGACCGGACCCGATTCGCGCCGGGCGGCGGGGCCCCTGCCCGGGCTCGCAACCGCGGCGCGGGCGCGGGGTTTGGAATGACCGTCATGTCCCTTGCCTTGCTCGAGGTCGCCCACCCGGCGGCGCTCGACCCCTATTCCCAAGCCGTTACCGCCGCCGCCGAGAGGGTCAGCCCTTCGGTCGTCTCGATCGAGGTGCGCAACGGCCGCTCCGGCGGCAACGGCTCGGGCTTCATCTTCACGCCCGACGGCTTCGTGATGACCAACAGCCACGTGGTCCACGGCGCGCAGCGGATCGCGGTCGCCCTGCTCGACGGGCGCGAGCTCCCGGCGCAGCTGATCGGCGACGACCCGCACTCCGATCTCGCCGTGCTTCGCGTGGATGCCCCCGACCTTACCGCGGCGGCGCTCGGCAACTCGGCCGAGCTGCGGCCGGGGCAGCTGGTCGTCGCGGTCGGCAACCCCTACGGCCTCGCTTACACCGTCACCGCGGGCGTCGTCAGCGCGCTCGGGCGCACGCTGCGCTCGCGTTCGGGGCACTTGATCGACAACGTCGTGCAGACCGACGCCGCCCTCAACCCGGGAAACTCCGGCGGGCCGCTCGTCACCGCCGGCGGAGACGTCATCGGCGTCAACACCGCCGTGCTGCCGGGCCAAGGCCTGTGCTTTGCGATCGCGATCGACACCGCCAAGCACGTCGCCGGTTTGCTCGTGCGCGACGGCAAGGTGCGGCGCGGCTATCTCGGCATCGCCGGCCAAGATATCGTGCTGGCGCCGGCCGCGGCGCGGCGCTTCGGGCTCGGCGACCGCCGCGCGGTGCTCGTGAACTCGGTCGAACCGGGCAGCCCCGCCGATACCGCGCGGCTCAAAGAGGGCGACGTCTTGCTCGCCTTCGAGCGCGAGCGCCTCACCAGCGTCGACGCGCTGCACAAGCTGCTCACGAGCGTGGATCTGAGCCGCCCGTACAAGCTCGACGTCCTTCGCAAGAGTGAAAGGCTCGCTCCGATAATTTTGCCGGTCGAATCGCCGGCATGATCCGCAAGCTGCTGCCGATCCTCGGCATCACGTTCGTCGACATCGTCGGGTTCAGCATGCTGATCCCGGTGCTGCCGTACTTCGTGACGCATTTCGGCGTCTCGCCGTTCGTGGTCGGCATTTTGTTTGCGACCTTCTCGCTGTGCGGCCTGATCGCGGCGCCGATTTGGGGCAACCTCTCCGATCGCATCGGGCGCAAGACGGTCCTGATCGTCAGCCAGATCGGCGCGACGATCAGCTGGGCGATGATGGCGTTCGCACCGAACATCGGCATCGTCTTCGTCGCGCGCATCCTCGAAGGCGTTTCGGGCGGCAACATCAGCATCACGCAGGCCTACGTTGCCGACGTCGTCGAGGCGAAGGATCGCGGGCGCGCCTTCGGCTTGATCGGCGCGATGTTCGGCGCCGGCATGGTCTTCGGTCCGGCCGGCGGCGGCGTGCTCTTCACGCACTTCGGCTTCCCGGCGCCGTTCCTCGCGGCGGCCGCCCTGCAGTTCCTCACGCTGATCCTCACCATCACGCTGCTGCCCGAATCGCGCGAAAAGCCGAGCGCGGAAGAGCGCGTCGGCATGCGCGAGATCCTTCGGTGCTTCCAGCGCCCGCGGCTCGCCGGCATCCTCTATCAAAAACTCGCGCTCGCCCTCGCGCTCTACGGCTGGTTCGCGGTGATCGCGCTCTATCTCGCCGGCCAACTCCGCTTCACGCTCGCGATGACCGACTATTTCTTTTCCGGATTTGCCGCCTTCAACGTCTTCTGCAACGCGGTCTTGGTCGGGCGCATCTCCGAGCGCTTCGGCGACCGCCGGATGTCGAATCTGGGCCTCGCCTCGCTGGCGCTCGCCTTCTGCACGATTCCCTTCATCCACACCACCTGGCAACTGGCGCCCGTCATGATGCTCTTCTCCTTCGGCATGGCGCTCGCGAACACGGGCATCATCGCGCTCATCAGCAACGCCGCCAGCGACCGCGAGCAGGGAACGGTCCTGGGCACGAGCTCCTCGCTCGACTCGCTCTCGGGCACGCTCGCGCCGCCGGTTTCGACCGGGCTCCTGGCGCGCTACGGGCCTGGTTTCGCGGGCTTCGAATCGCTGTTGCTTGCGAGCGTCGCCCTGCTCATGGGGTTGGCCGCAGCGCGCGGCGAAAGCCCCGGGCCTGGCGAGGCTACCGGCACGCTCGGCCTCGCTTCGGAGATCGAAGTCGCTGAAATCGCCGACGCTTAAGGAGGCAGTCGATGAAAACGAAAATTACCGGCACCACCCTTCCCGTGCTCGAGGTCGGCTTGGAGGCCGGAGACAAGATCGTCGCGGAGCCCGGTGAGTTCTCGTGGATGACCGAGAACGTTCAGCTCAATACCACCGCGATGACCGCCGGTGCCAAAGGCATCTTCGGCGTTCTCGGCCGCGCGCTCTCGGGCGGCGGCATCTTCATGACCGAGTACACCGCGCAGAGCGGCAACGGCCTGATCGCCTTCGCCGCCAAGGTTCCCGGGCAGATCCTGCAAGTCGACGTGGCGCCGGGCCACGGGTACATGATTCACCGCCACGGTTTCCTCTGCGCGACCGAAGGCGTCGAGCTGACGATGGGGTTCCAGAAGGCGCTGGGCGCCGGCATCTTCGGCGGCAACGGCTTCATCCTGCAGCGATTGGCGGGAACGTGCAGCGCGTGGGTGGAGCTCGGCGGCGAGATCGTCATCTACGATCTGCAGCCGGGTGAATCGATTCAAGTGCACCCCGGCCACATCGGGATGTTCCAGGAGAGCGTGAACTTCGACATTCGCTTCATGCGCGGCGTCGCCAACGCACTGTTCGGCGGCGACGGCCTTTTCATCGCGCACCTCACCGGCCCGGGCAAAGTGTGGCTGCAGACGCTCACGATGCCGAACCTCGCGCACGCCCTGCTCCCGTACATGGGCCGGGAGACCAGCACCACCGCGGTGCAAGCCGGCGTCGCCGGCGGCGTCGCGGGTTCGGTCCTCAAAGGCCTCTTCGGCCAGTAACTCCCGTCGAGGGCGGGCCTAAGCGGCGGATTTTTTGCGGCGCTTTTCGTGCGCCGGTTTGTCCGGGGAAGCAGCGCGCGTGGTGCGCTGCTTCTTGCTTTCTTCCAGGCTCTGCGCGAGCATGTCCATGAGGTTGACCACCTTCGCCCGCGCCGGCGCCTTCTTGGCTTTGGGCAGCTCCTTGCCGGCGGCGCGCGCCTCGATCATCGCGAGCAGCTCGTCGTGATACTTGTTGGCGAACTTCTCCGGCTCGAACGACTCGACGCTCATCGTGTCGATCAGCATCTTCGCCATCTTCATCTCGGCTTCGGGGAGCTTCTCGTCGCCGGGCAGCTCGAGCGTGGAGCTTGCGACGATCTCGTTCGCCCAGTGCATGAGCTCGAGCACCAGCGCCTCGCCGATCGGCTTGACCGCGGCGATGTACTCTTTGGTACGAATCACGACGCGAGCGATCGCGACCCGGTTCGATCCGGCGAGCGCCTCGCGCAGCAGCGCGTAGGCGTGACGCCCCTGCTTGCTCGGCTCGAGGTAGTACGGCTTGTCGAAGAACATCGGATTGATCTTGTCGAGCTCGACGAACTCGAGAATGTCGACCGACTGCGTCGCCTCCGGATTGACCTTTTTGAAGTCGTCGTCGGTCAGCACGACGTACTGACCCTTCTCGTACTCGTAGCCTTTGACGATCTCGTCCCAGGGCACGGGCTTACCGTCCACGCTGCAAATTCGCTCGTACTTGATGCGGCCTTCGTCCTTGGCGTGGAGCATATTGAACGAGAGCTCGTCGGTTTTGACCGCCGTGAAGAGCTTGACCGGAATCGTGACCAGGCCAAAGTTGATCGCGCCGGACCAGATAGCATGCGCCATAGCCCGTCTATTCTACCCAAATCGCCCGCTCGGCGGCTACCCTGCCCACCGCTTTTGGGCTTTTTCCAGGGCCGGCTCGAGGCGCGCTTTCTTCCAGGCGCGCCCCGACCAGAGGTCGCCGTTCTTCTCCAGGCGCCCGATGGCCGTGCGCATGTTGAAGGCCGCGAACGTCTCGTAGCCGGTCGTTGCGGTGCGCTTGCGGCGGTAGGCCTCGACCTCGGACCAGTCCAGCGGCATCGAGACCGGCGCGCCGTCGCGCGCCCGCACCGAGTAGGGCGCGACGATCGTCTTGCCGCGCCCCACCTGCACGTAGTCCAGATACACCGCCGCCGCGTCGCGTTTGGCCGTCATGCGTTCGAGCGTCACCAGCTTTCCGAGTTCGTTGGTCATGCGATGCGCGAGGATTTCGCCGAACAGCTTGGCCGTGTCGTACGAATACCCGGCCGCCAGCGGCACGACCACGTGCACGCCGTAGCCGCCGGTCGTCTTCACCAGTACCGGCAGGCCGATCTCGGCGAGCGCGTCGCGGAAGGCAAGCGCCACCGTCGCGAGCGTCTGTAACGAGCACCGCTCGCCCGGATCGAGGTCGAAGAGCACGAAGTCCGGCTCCTCGAGCGACTCCACTCGCGAGGTCCAGATGTGCAAGATCACCGCCGCGAGATTGGCGAGGTAAACGAGACTGGGAGCGTCGTTGCAAACGACGTAGGTGGTGTGCGTGCGGCGGTGCTCCGCGTGCTCGATCGTGACGCGTCCTACCCAATCGGGCATTCCCTTGGGGAACTGCTTCTCGAAAAAGGACGAGGCGTCTATCCCGTTGGGATAGCGCTCCAGGGTGAGCGGCCGGTCGCGCAGATGCGGCACCATCCACGGCGCGACGCTTTGATAGTAGCGGATCAGATCGCCCTTGGTGTAGCCGTCGCGCGGCCACAGAACCTTCTCCAGATTGGAAAGCGAGAGCGTACGCGAGCCGACTTTGACGTCCACGCGCTGCTCGGCCATTACGCCTTGCCCGCAATCTCGGCGACGACGTCGCGAGGATCCTTGTCTTCGCGCATGCCCAAGTAGGCGGGCTGGCGCAAGTAGCCGTCGCGCGTCCATTCGGTGAAGCGCACCTCGGCCACGAGCCGCGGCTTCGCCCAATGCACCGCCGCGTTCGCGTCGACCTCGTTCGCAAACGGCGAGGTCTTGCGCTCGAGCGCGCGCAGACGCGCGTGCAGCTCGCGCAGCACCTTGGCGGAGAAACCCGTGCCCACGGAGCCGACGTACCGCAGCTTTTCGTTTTCGTAGACGCCCAGGAGCAGCGCGCCGAAGCCGGTACGGCTGCCCTTGGGCTCGGTCCAACCGGCGACCACGAACTCTTGCTCGTGCTGCGCTTTGATCTTCAGCCAGTCGCGGCTGCGGCGCTCTTGATACGTAGAGGCGCGTTTCTTGGCGATGATACCTTCTAAGTGCTCGCGCTTGGCTTGCGCGAAGAGGCTCTTGCCGCGCCCGACGACGTGCTTGGAGTAGAGCACGAGCGTGTCGTCGGCGATGAGCCGTTCGAGCAGCGCCTTGCGCTCTTCGAGCGGATGCTTGCGCATATCCTTGCCGTCCGCGTAGAGCAGGTCGAACGCCACGTAGGTCAGCGCCACCTCCTCCTTTCCGGAGTATTGCAAGCGCTGAAAATCGGAGCGGCCGCGCGTGTCGAGGCTCACCACCTCGCCGTCCACCACGATCGGCACGCTCGAAAACGCGTTCGCCAGCTCGCGCATCTCGGGAAACTTCTCGAGCAGGTCGAGCGCGTTGCGCGAGACGAGCGACAGCTTCCCGGCGGCGTCGATCGTACAGATGCCGCGGTAGCCGTCCCACTTGATCTCGAAGAGCCAGTCGTCGGAATCGAAGGGTGCGTCGGCGAGCGTGGCGAGCATCGGCGAGGCGATCTTCGGCAGCGGATCGCGCTTGAGGTTGGCCCGTATGCGCGTCGCGCCGCTCTGCCGCGAGGCCGGCCGCGATTGCCAGGTCTTCGCGCGCGGATCCTTCGCGACGTCGTCGAGCGTGCGCCCGGTCTTCACCGATTCGGGATGATCCTCGACGTCGTAGTGCGGGTCTTCGTACTGGTCGCGATCCTTGAAGAGCAGCCACGGATCGCCGCGCTCGCCTTCGCGCGGCTTCATGCGCACGAGGGTGAAGAGGCCGCGCAGCTTTTTGCCGTGCATCACGAACTTGAGCTTGCCCGAGGCGATCTCGTCGGCCGGATCGTCGCCTTCGGCGAGCTGGTACGTGCCCTCGTCCCAGACGATGACGTTGCCCGCCCCGTATTGGCCGGCGGGGATGTTGCCCTCGAACTCGCGATACGACATCGGGTGATCCTCGACGTGCATCGCCAGGCGCTTCTCGCCGGGGACCAGCGTCGGTCCCTTGGGCACCGCCCAGGAAGCGAGCACGCCGTCGGCTTCCAAGCGAAAGTCGTAATGCAGGCGCGACGCGCGGTGCATCTGAACGACGAAACGCAGCTTCTTGGCGGCCTTGGCCTTCTTTCCGGCCGGCTCCGGCGTGAGCCGGAAGTCGCGCTTCTTTTGGTAGAGCTCGAGCGAGCCGGGGCGGCGGCCCGCTCCCTTCGACGTTCCGGCCATCCTCGCGCCCTTCGACAGACGGACATTCTTCCACCCTCGCGCGGCGGCGGGAGGCGAAGCCGAGCGGCACGCGCAAGGACGCCCGCGATGTGGAATCTGGCCGGCCTGCTGCTCGCCGGGGCGCTCGCGGCGGCCGCCCTGTGGCGCAGCCGAGCGGCCGCCGGATTCTACGACGGCGCCGTCTACGCGATGACGCCGAAGGTCCACCGGCGCTACGCGCTGGCCGGCGCCGCGTTCGCCGCGCTCTTCGCGGTGAATCTCGCGCTGCGCAGCGACGCCGCGACGACGCTCGAGCTCGGCGCGCTGGTGCTCGTCACCATTCTTTACGCCACGTCGTTTCTGCGGGGAGCGGTCGAATCCGATGAGTGAGTTCCATTTTTCGCCGCGCGAGAACCGCGCGCACGAGATCGCGTGGATGAGCTGGGGCGCGGAGGCGTTCGCGCGGGCCGCCGCCGAGGACAAGCCGGTGCTGCTCGCGATCTCGGCCGTCTGGTGCCACTGGTGCCACGTCATGGACGAGACGTCGTATTCGGATCCCGGGGTGATTGCGGCGATCAACGAGCGCTTCGTCCCGGTGCGCGTCGACAACGACCGGCGCCCCGACGTCAACGCGCGCTACAACATGGGCGGCTGGCCGACGACCGCGTTCCTCTCGCCCGACGGATCGCCGATCACCGGTGCCACCTACCTTCCGCCGCAGCAGATGCGCCGCGCGCTCGACGAGATCGCCGATTTCTACGCCTCGCACAAAGCCGAGATCGCGGAGCGCGCGCGCGAGCTGGGCGCGCGGCGCACCCACTTCACGCCGGTCGAGACCTCCGAGCTGCGCGCCTCGATGGCGGTGCGCGTCGCCGAAGAGCTCGCCGGCGCGTACGACGCGCAGTACGGCGGCTTCGGCGACGAGCCGAAGTTTCCGCAGCCGGAGGTGCTGGAGTTTCTGCTGTGCGAGTGGCGCGTCACCGGCGAGGCACGCTACTACGAGATGGTCGCGCACACGATGGCGGGAATGTCGCGCGGCGGCATGTACGATCACGTCGAAGGCGGCTTCTTTCGCTATTCGACGACGCGCGATTGGTCGGTTCCGCACTTCGAGAAGATGGCCGAAGATCACGCCGGCCTGCTGCGCGTGCTCGCAGCGCTCGTGCGCGAGGCGCCCAACGAGTACCGCGCCACGCTCGTCTCGGCGGCGTCGTACGTTCGCGACGTGCTGCGCGACCCGCAGACCGGCTTCTTTGCGGGCAGCCAAGATGCGGACGAAGCGTATTTCGCGCTGCCGCTCGAAGAGCGGCGCAAGCGCACGGCGCCCTACGTCGACCGCACCTCGTATACGAACTGGACGTGCGCGCTCGCCGGAGCGGGCTGCGCGGTCGCGGTCGCGCTCGACGACGACGGCATTCTCGCGCGCGCCTGCCAAACGCTCGACCGCGTCCACGCGCTGCTGCTCGACGATGAGGGTCTCGCGTACCACTACGTCGTCCCGGGCGCAGCGCCGCAGGTGCGCGGACTTCTCGTCGATCAGTCGGCCTATCTGCGCGCGCTGCTCGACGCGCACGAAGCCTCCGGCGAAGCGCGCTTCTTGGAACGCGCGCAAGCGCTCGCAGCCCGGATCGCCGAGCGGTTCGAGGCGGATGACGGCGGCTTCTACGACCGGGCGGCCGGCGAGGAGAGCCTCGGGCGCCTGGGGGTCGCCGACCGGCCGATCGTCGAGAACGGCCTGCTGGCGGAGTCGCTGCTGCGCCTCGCCGCGCTGACCGGCGAGCCCGCTTATCGCGAGCGCGCGGGGCGCACCCTCGCGCTCTACGCGCGCACCTACGCCGGTGCCGGCTCTTTCGCGGCCACCTACGCGCGCGCGCTGCGGCGCTACCTGAGCGAGGAGCTCTCGGTCAAGATCGTCGGCGACCCCGCGGCAACCGCGGACTTCCGAGAGGCCGCGCGGCGCCTGCCGGGGGCGTTTACGGCGGTTCGGACGGTAGCGCCGGGCAAGGCGGGGGCGGCGGGGCTTCCACCCGTGCCGGCGCCCGCCGCCTACCTCTGCCGCGGCACGACGTGCGGGGCTCCGGTCGACGAAGCCGGGCGCTTGCGCGAGGCGTACGAGGCGATCGCAGCCGGCTGAAACACCGGGCGGCGGCGCCCCGTATGGAGGGGTGAAGGAGAACTTCGATGACGCCGTACGCTCAGATGATCGGGTCGCATCTGCCGCCCCAAGCCCAAGCCACCTACGCCTACGAATACCGCCGCTACGCCAAGGATCCGGGGGTTGCGCTGATGCTGACGATCTTCCTGGGCATCGTCGGGGGCGAGTCGTACTACATCGGCGATTGGAAGCGCGGCATCCTCATGTCGATCGCGCTCTTCACCGGGATCGGCGTACTCGTCACGATTCCCATGTGGATCGTGCGCTGCTTCACCATCTCCGGCGAGTGCGACGCGCACAACGACTACCTGGCCTATCTGCTGGCCTATCGCTACTGGCCGCAAGGGCAGTTCGGCGCCGTTCCGGAGCCGCCCGTCTCTCCAACGCAAACCGCACCGCAACCGCGCCCGAACATCTCCGGCCTCCCCATGCAGGTCCGCTCGAACTAACCGTACCCGGATCAGCGGCGGATGAAGGTGTTCCAGTACCAGCATCCCCAGAGGCCGGCGGCCATCGAGTAGGCGATGAGGACGTAACCCCAAGCGGCAAGACGCTTGCGCGCGGCGAGGATCATGAGCGCGACGAGGAACGGCTCGAAATCGAGGGCGTGGCGCATGCCGAACTGCGCGAAGCCGTTGACGTAGTAGAGGAAGTTCGGAAGCGCGGTCAGCAGCACGGCGATCCAGAGTGCGCCGACCCAGCGCAGCGGGCCGCGCGCGAACGCGGCCAGAACCAGCGCGGGTGAGGTCCAGGTCAGCGCGACGCCGGAGAGCGACGGCTCGAGCCCAGGATACTGCTGGAGTTGCGCCGGGCCTTGCACGAAGAACGACCACAGCTCGTAGGGCAGGTACGCCAGGCGGAACGGGGATCCGGTCGGCGAGCCGGCCTGGTCTTGGTGATACCAATCGGTATAGCCGACGTCGCTCCAGACGCCCCACCGCGCATGATTGTAGAGCAACCACAGCACGGCCACCGGAACGAGCACGCCGGCAAGGCCTCCGAGCGCTCGACGCCACTGCGGGTCGAGGGCGAACGGCTTCTCGGCATCGCTCAACAGCAGATACGCGTAGACCGGCACCGCGGCGATCATGCTGAAGCGCGATTCGAACGCACACGCCGCCCAGAGCGCGACCAGCCACGCGCGGCGCTTGCCGGCGAGCTCCGCGAGCGCGAGCATCGTGAAGGCCGCCGCGCTGACGTGCGCGAGAAACCACACGTCGCCGAGCATCGCGCACCACAGCAGATCCGTGCCGGCCAGAAAGAACCCGCAGATCGCGGCGTTCGCGATCGGAGCCAAGCCGAAGCGCTCGCCCAGTTCCCACGCCGCGCCGATCGCGACGCCGGCGAGCACGACGGCGAGCAGCGTTTGGTTCGCACCGCCGAAGACCGCGACGAAGGGCAGCAAGAGCAGCGCCGGCAACGGCGCTTCGATGATATAGTACCGGCCATCGTGGTACGGCAGCGCGTCGATGTACGCGCCGGGCCAATCGATCCACGTGTGGCCGTGCAGCAGCGCCTGCGCGAGCAGGACGTAGTTGTCGTAGGGCGTCGCGCGGCCGCGCGAGAGCGCGAGCGCGGCTAGCGCCGCCACCAGCCCCGCGAGGTAGGCAGGCTTAATCCGGCGCAGCATCCGTTAGATCGGCGGCAGCGTCGCCAGCGGCAGCGGGTGCGGAGGCGTGAACGTCGAGGGCGGCAGGCTCGGCGGGAAGCGATAATCGCTCCACGTGATGCGTTCGCGCGCCGGCTTTCCGTCGACGATCGCTTCCACGCTCGCCGCCACCGGCATCCAATACTTTCCCGCCGGCGCGTACGCAATCGTTCCCGACCCGTGGGCGGTGCCGCCGGCGGTCTGGAACTGCACCGTGCGAGGCAAGAACGTCGTGCCGTCGATCGTCACGCGATCGACCCACGTCCCGCCCTGCTTGACGAGCGGCGTTGCCTCGTAGACGTAGTCGTAGTGCGACCCATCCCTGACCGCGTGCAGGAAGAGCAGCTGATAGGCGTCGACGCGCGGTGCGATGCGATCGATCGCGTAGCGGTCGGGACGCTGCTCGAAGCGGACTCGCTTCTCCCGCAGCGTCGTGCCGTCTACCGCGATCGTCTCGTCGCGAACGTCGAGCCCGCTGCGGTACAGGACGTGGCGCTGCTCGAAGTTGCCCAGGCCCGCTTGCGAGACGGTGTATTCGAACACGACGACCTTTGGCACCGGCATCTCGGCCATCTGCAGCGCGTAGCGCTGGAGCACGTACTGCGAGTCGAGCTCGGACGTCGTCGCTCCGAGCGCGACGACGAGCAGCCCGAGCACCGCCGAGCGCATCATGCCAAGACCGCGTCCCGAATCGCGCGCACGGCCGCACCGGCTCCGCCGACGTTCTTCCCGCCGCCTTGCGCCTGCGCCGGCTGGCCGCCGCCCTTGCCGTCGACCAGCGGCGCGGCGAGCTTGAGCAAGTTCCCGGCGTGCTGCCCGCCTTTGACGGCCGCGCCGTTTGCGGCGACGGTCAGCGTCACGTTGTCCGCGCGCGTTCCGGCAAAAGCCACGACCGCGGGCTCGTCTTTGACCTTGGCGAGGATCGCCTGCTGCAACGTCTTGAGCTCTTCGGGAGAGACGTCTTCGAGCACCGCTCCCACGAAGAGCTTCCCGTTCTGGCGAACGGCTTGCTCGAGGTACTGCGCGGCGTCGCCGGCGGCGAGCCGCGCTTTGAGCTGGCCGATCGCGGTTTGCAGATCGCGCACCTCGCGCTGCAGCTTGCCGACGCGCTCGCCGAGCTCCTCGGGCGCGCTCGCGAGCGAGGTGGCGAGCGTTCCGACCAGCTCGCCCTGCTTGGCGATCGCATCCTCCGCCGCTTGCGAGACGCACGACTCGATGCGCCGGATCCCGCTGCCGACCGAAAACTCGGAGAGGATCAGGAAGAAACCGAGCTCGCCCGTCGAGTGCGAGTGCGTGCCCCCGCAGAACTCGATCGACGGCCCCGCCTGGACGACGCGAATCTGTTCGCCGTATTTCTCACCCGCCATCCAGATCGCGCCGCTCTCCCTGGCCTGCTCGAGCGGCATCACGCGCGTCACCACATGCGCGTCGTCGCGGATCATCGCATTGACGCGGTGCGCGACCTCGCGCTTCTGCTCGGGCGAAAGCGCGCCGCCCGGCCAGCGAAAATCGAAGCGCATGCGATCGATCCCCACCCACGAGCCGGCCTGCGTCACCTCGTCGCCGAGTGCGTCTTTGAGCGCGCGCTGCAGCAGGTGCGCGGCGGTGTGGTGCCGCCGGATCTCGCGCCGCCACCAATCGAAGACGACCGCCTTCACGCCCGCGCCGATCTCCAGCTCGCCGCTCTCGAGCGTGCCGTGATGCGCGATCGCTTCGCCGAGATACTGCGTGTCGTCGACGCGGAAGAGCGCACCGCCCGCCGCGATCGTTCCGCGGTCGCCGATCTGTCCGCCGCGCTCTGCGTAAAACGCCGTGCGATCCAAGACGACGACGCCGCGGTCGCCCGCGCGCAGCCGATCGACCGGCTTCTCATCGCGCAGCAGCGCGACGACGCTGCCCTCGCTCTCCAGGCCGTCGTATCCGGTGAACTCGCTCGCAATCGCCGGCAGCTCCGCCAGCGAGACGACCGCGCGTTTGGCGGCCGCGTCGGCGCGCGCGCGCGTGCGCTGCTCCTCCATGAGCGCTTCGAACGCCTCGGTATCGACGGCCGCGCCTTGCTCGCCCGCGATCTCGCGCGTGAGCTCGATCGGAAAGCCGTAGGTATCGTGAAGCAGAAACGCTTCCTCGCCCGAGACGAGCCGCGTGCAGTTCGTGATGGCGTCGTCGATCAAACCGTCGAGCATCGACATGCCGCGCTCGAGCGTCCGTTCGAAGGTCCGCTCCTCGGCTTGCAGCGCGGACTGGATCCGCGCGATGTTCCGGCGCAGCTCCGGATAGCCGGGCTCGAGCGAGGCGACGACCGCCGGAACGAGCCCGGTGAGAAAGCCGTTCGGGTAGCCGAGCAGCTTGCCGTTGCGGATCGCGCGCCGGATCAGAAAGCGCAGCACGTAGCCGCGATCGGTGTTCGAGGGATAGACGCCGTCGTTCAAAAGGAACGTCACGGCGCGCGCGTGATCGGCGACGATGTTGCGGCGCACGCGCTGCTCGCTCGCGTCGAGCGAGCTCTTGCCGGCCGGCGGCTGCGCGGCGACGAGATCGGTGAAGAGGTCGGTCTCGTACATCGAGGCTTTGCCGTTGCAGACGGCGAGCATACGCTCGAGCCCGGCGCCGGTATCGATCGCCTTCCGAGGAAGCTCCGTGAGATGGCCGTCCGAGCCGCGATTGTATTGCTGAAAAACGACGTTCCAGATCTCGACGTAGCGGTTGCCGAGGTTCGGTCCCACGTCGGCGGGGCCGAGCGCGTGCTCGGGGCCGGTGTCGTAGAAGATCTCCGTACACGGGCCGCACGGGCCGGTCGGGCCCATCGTCCAGAAGTTGTCCTCGTCGAAGCGCGTGACGCGCGCGCGCTCGAGCCCGATCTCCTCGGTCCAGATGCGCTCGGCCTCGTCGTCGCCGGTATGAACGGTGACGTAGAGCTTCTGCGGATCCAAGCGCAGCACGCCGGTGCAGAACTCCCACGCCATCGCGATCGCTTCGCGCTTGTAGTAATCGCCGAAGCTGAAGTTGCCGAGCATCTCGAGGAAGGTCCCGTGCCGGCCCGTGCGGCCGACGTTCTCGATGTCGCTCTTCGCACCGGCAACGCGCAGGCAGCGCTGGACCGTCACCACGCGGGGCGCCGGAGCCGGGACCTCGCCCAGGAACATCGGGACGAACTGCTCCATCCCGGCGATCGTGAAGAGCGTCGTCGAGAGGGCGTCGGGGATCAGGCTCGCCGGCGGGACGAGCTTGTGCTGCTTGGAGAGGAAGAAGTCGATCCAAGCCTGGCGGAGTTCTTGGCTTCTCATGGGTTGCAAGGGGAGATGATAGCAGACAAGGCCTCCCGAGGGCTACGACGCGGGCCGCCCCCGACCTATCGGCGGCGTAGGGAGCGAGCGGCCGCCCCGTCGAAGGCGCCCGGGACGGCTCGTTCGGGTGTGCGGCGCGAACGAGGACCGGCCATGATCGAGCGAGATCCCGCCCCGGGGGAGTGGGCCTCACTGGCGGCGACGGCGTTGGAGTATGCCAACGACGCGGTGATGGTTTGCGATTTCGAGCCGGCACGTATGCGCCTGACGATCCGCTACGTCAACGCGGCGTTCGAGGAACAGACGGGCTACACGCGCGCGGAGGCGCTCGGCCGCGGCCTCGACCTGCTCTACGGACCGCTCACCGATCGCTCCGTCGTCGCCGAGCTGACGGCGGCGGTCGCGGCGATGCAACCGATCGTTGCCGAAATCCGCAAGTACCGCAAGGACGGGACGCCGTTTTGGGCCGAGATCAGCGGCCGTCCGGTCGCCGGCGACGACGGCAAGAACTTCCTCGTGCTCCTGCAGCGCGACGTCACCGAGCGCATCGAGACGGAGGCCGAGCTCGCGCTGCTCTCCGCGGCGCTCGACTACGCCAACGACGGGATCGCGATGTTCCGCTGGGATCACGAGCGCAACCTCTGGCACTTCCGCCACGTCAACGAGATGTTCCTCAAGATGACGGGCTACGAGATCGGCGAGCTGATCGGCGAGACGTCGGATAAGCTGTTCGGCGAACGCACCGACGCCGATCTCCTGCGAACCTTCCGCGTCAAACTGCTCGCCGGCGAGCCGGTACGCGGCGAGTTCGCGCTCTACCGCAAAGACGGCACGTACTTCTGGACCGACCTCAACGGGAGGGGCCTGCGCGACGAGCGCGGCGTCGTCGCCGACACGATCATCGTCTATCGCGACGTCACCGAGAAGCGCTTGCACGAGGAGCGGCTCTCGTTCGAGGCGGCTCACGACCCGCTCACCGGCATCTTCAACCGCCGCTACTTCGTGCGCACGCTCGAGGCGCTGCTGGCCGACGTCCGGCACGTCTCCCACGCCTTGCTCTTCTTCGATCTCGACGGCTTCAAGCCGATCAACGATACCCACGGCCACGAGGCGGGAGACCGCCTGCTGCTCGAGCTGGTCTCGTCGCTGGGCGCGTCCCTGCGCCGCGGCGACGTCTTCGCCCGGCTGGGCGGCGACGAGTTCGGGATCCTGCTCTTCGGTTGCGAACCGGCGCGCAGCGCGGCGATCGCCGGCGACGTCCTCTCGCTCGTTCGCGAGTTCACCCTGCTCTGGGAAGGCCACACCCTGCGCGTCGGCGCCAGCATCGGCGTCGTCGAGATCGGCCTCGACGCCGCCAGCGCCGCCGACGTCATGCGCCGCGCCGACGACGCCTGCTACGCCGCCAAAAACACCGGCCGCAATCGCGTCGTCGTCGCGTAACCTCCCGTTGCCGGCTATTCCTTTTCAGCTCTGAGAATGATCGGGCCGGTTTCAACGCTGTTCGCACCGCCCCTGGGATCGGTATCGAAGTTGAGGTTGGCGATGGAACCGCGCGGTGCCTTGGCTTGCGCTTCGATCGTAACGTCCTTGTTGCCCAGGCCGTGGGCCTGACTGAGCACGACCCACTCGGGTTGATTGGTAATGTACCACCCCAGATTGGAATCGCCGCTTCGCGCCTCGATATGGATCGTCGCTTTGGGATGTGCTTGCGAAAGCCGCACGGACTTCGGCGAGACCTCGAAGACGGACGGGACGAACGTGTACGTCGGGGAAAAGGCGATGTCGGCCTTGCGCGCGTCCACTCTGAAGCGGACGATCTCTCCTTTGACCGGGTTCCACATCGTGAACGTCAGCTTCGTCGGCGACCAGACCCTCAGGCTCTGCCCTTGCGGCACTTGAAAGATCGAGGCGTGCGGCGTATCGAAGGCGGTCTTCGACGTTTGCGGCGGACAACCGGTGGGGCTCGTCAGCGCGTTGAGGTTCGGGGCGGTAAACGAAACGATTTGTTCGGCGTTCGGTACGCGCGTTTCGTCGCGTATGGTCACGTCCGATTGCGACCAGCTTTGGCTATATTGCGCGTTGACGCTTCCGCCCGGACCCGACGCAGCTATATCGAGGGAGGCGCCGATGGAGAACGAAGCCGTGCCGGTCGACTCCGTCGTCTTGGGGGCGTGCTCGTACAAAACGACGTTGGAATTGTCCTGGGGCGTCATTCGCACCGTACGGTCGGTATTGCGCCAGCCGATGAACCCGTTGTCTTTGAGAAACCAATCGAACTCGCAGCCGTCCCACTTGGGAGTCCCCTGCTCGCGCACCGTCTCCATGTACCAGTCGTATTTCGTATTGAAGTTGTTGAGGCGCCAGTAGTTAAACGTAACCTGCGCGACGTTTCCGCGGTCGTCGATGTATCGTTCGGTGTTGGTGAACATTTGATGCCACGAGCCGATCGAGGGGCTCTCGCCGGCCGACGTCACCTCCGAAACCCAGGCAGCCACGCCGTCCCTCTCGGCAATCGGATCTGCGATGAACCCGCTGAACGATTCGACGACGCCGTCGCGGCTGAGAAAGTAACCGACGGCCTCGAGCGGCACCGGCGTGCTCGGCTCCGGCGTTGCGACGGGCGGCGGCGACGCGGAGGGCGGTGGGCCCTTCTTTCCGCCGCCCTTGACGGGAACGCTCAGGCGCTGTTCCGTAACGGCCTCCGCCGCGGCGAAGGTCCCGGGATCGTCCAGATGCAGCACCTTGGCCAACTGTTCTATCTCGCCGCCGCACAGCACCACCGGGGAATGCGCCAGAAACGCCGCCCGCGCTTGGAGCGCGGCCCGGCCGCCGGGATCGGCGACGTCCGAAGGCGTCAGGTACACGACGCTCGGCCCCGCCGAAGCGCACGAAGCGCTTGCGCTCGTCGGTGCCACCGAAGGAATGCTGCTCGAACACCCCGCAAGCGCAACGAGGAGCGTCAGCATCAAGCTGATCTTGCGCATAGGACGCCCCTTTCGAGGCGCCGCCGCGCAACTCCGGTCGCTTGCCTACTCTACCAGCGCGGCGCGGAGCTTTTCGAGGGCTTTGGCTTGCAGGCGGGAGACGTGCATCTGGGAGACGTGGAGACGCTGCGCGATCTCGCTCTGGGAGATCGATTCGTAGAAACGCAGGTAGACGATCACGCGCTCGCGGCGCGTAAGCGCCGTAAAGGCGCGCTCGATGTTGGCGCGATCTTCGAGCAGCTCGAGCCCGGCGTCTTCGGTGCCGACGGTGTCGGCGAGCGTCTGCGTCTTGCGGTCGCCGTCGCCGCCGACTTCGCTATCGAGGGAGAGCAGGCTATAGGCGCCGCCGAGCTCCTGCGCCTCGAGAATGTCGTCTTCGCTTGCGTTGACCGCTTCGGCGAGCTCCGCGACGGTGGGGCTGCGCCCGAGCTCGATCGCGAGCCGGTCGACGGCGCGGTTCACCGCGAGATTGAGCTCTTGCAGCCGGCGCGGCACGCGTACCGCCCAGCCCTTGTCGCGGAAATAGCGCTTGATCTCGCCGACGATCGTCGGCGTCGCATAGGTGGTGAACTCGACGCCGCGCTCGATGTCGAAGCGGTCGATCGCCTTGAGCAGCCCGACCGTGCCGACTTGCACGAGATCGTCGATCGGCTCGCCGCGATTGGCAAACTTCATCGCGAGGAAGCGCACGAGATTGAGATGCGCGACGACCAGCTCTTCCCGCAGCGCCTCCCAGCGATCGCCTTCCGCCGCGACGAGATCCGAAAAAAGCGCGCGAACGCGCTCGCGTTCCTTGCGCGACTCCGCCGAACGCTCCACGGAACTATCCGTGCAGCCTCTTGATTAGGACGAGATTCGTACCGCGCTCCGGATGCGTTTCGTAACTGACGTCGTCCATCAGCGTACGGATGATGAAGACGCCCAAACCCGCGATGCGCGCTTCGTCGCCGTCCAGCGAGGGCGGATGCGGCCGCGGCTCGTGCCGCCCTTCGTCGCGCACGTGCAGGCGCAGCATGCCCGGCTGCGCCTCCGCCGTGATGGCGATGAACTCGCCGTGGTTTTCGTGCTGGATTACCGCCGTGCAAGCCTCGGCGACCGCGAGCTTGACGTCTTCGATCTCTTCGATCGTGAGCTTGAGGCGGTTGGCCACCGCGGACGCGGCTAGGCGCGCGAGCGCAACCCATTCGGCGCGGCACGGAATGCGCAGCTCGACGTGGTCGACGCGCGCCTCTTGTTCCAGCGGGCTCGTCACACCAGCGCCTTCCGCGCGGCATCCTCGCTATCGAAAATTCCGAAGATCTTGACCAAGCCGGTGATATCGAAGATCTTTTTGATCTGCGGATTGGTGCAGACCAGATTGACCGACCCTCCGTGCTCGCGAACGCGCTTGAGGCCGCCGATGAGAACGCCGAGCCCCGTCGAATCGATATAGCGAACCTTCTCGAGGTTGATGATGAGGTTGTAAACGCCCCGGTCGATCAGCTCCCCGATCGCGTCCTTGACCTTCGGCGACGTGTAGACGTCGATCTCACCCGCGAGCTCGACGATGTAGCAATCGCCGGGCGCCTCGCGGACGTTGACCTTGATATCCAACTCGGTTATCCTTCCGTTTTACGTACCAGCTCCTCGCGAGCCGCCTCGGCGGCGCTGTGGCCTTCCTCGACCGCCTCGCCGATCGTTCCGCGCGCGTTCTCGACCACCGCGCGCCCGCGCTCGTAGAGCTCCGAGGCGTTCGACTGCCACTGCGTCGTGGCGTCGTTGACTTTACCGCGCAGATCGCCCGTAGCGTCCATCGCGAAGTTGCCGGCCTCCCGCGCCTTGCCGACCAGCAGGTCGCGCATCTCTTCCTGCGCGAGCAGCGTCGCGGCGATGCCGCCCACGATGGCGCCGATCAGGAAGCCGGGAATGAAGCCGCCCCCGCCGTTGTCACTGGCCATGTCGTATCGCTCCTAGATTCCTTAGGATTGCCCGGATGAGTTCTTTCCCGTAACGAGCCGGCGCAAACCAGCACTGACGCCCGCCAGCGTCGCGCCGACGTTGACGATCGCCGGCGAGATCGCATCCTTGGCGAGGTCCGCGGTCTGCGAGACGCTCGTTGCAACCACCTCCAGCTGCCCGACGGCTTCGCCCAGCCGCGCCAGCGTCGTGTCCGCGGTGCCCGCGATC
>DATJRF010000066.1:0-7854 GCA_035505015.1 Verrucomicrobiia bacterium
ACACCGCTGCCACGTCGTAGACCCTGCTCTCCTAGATCGAGGCAATTACACCGTAAGCCCGCACGTCCCTCAACATCGTCACGACATCACGCAGAAAGGGCGAACATGACTTCCGACGACATCAACGCCATCATCGCCGACGTTGACGCTTCTCTTGCTTTCGAAGGGCTCGTCGCCGCCCCCGAAGCTCGGGCGATCCACGACCGCCAGCTTCGCGGCGAAATCACCGCGGACGAGGCTGCCGCGCTGATCATGGAGCTCCACAGGCACGACGCGCAGTGAACGACCCCTATCTCCTAATACCCTCGGGGGACCGAGGGCTACTCGTCGACTTGGACGTTGCCGCCTTGGTCGTCGAAGAAGAATCGGGTGTCGAAGCCGTTGACCTCGCCGGTGACCTCGTCGCGGACGCGCGAGTGGATGGCGAGGCGATGCAGCGCGCGGCCGTTGCGTTTGACGACGCCGCCGTAGGCGTATTGGACGAGCGGCGTCTTGCCGTCGAGCGGGGCTAGGCGGCGGCGCTCGACCAGCAGCGCCAGGAGCTGATCTTGCAGGCGCTTCGGGATCAGGCGGTCGACGTCGTCGGCCTTGAGCTTGACGAGCTCGAGCTCTTGCTGCGCCTTGTTCTCGATGGTCACGGCGCCGCCGGCGCAGAAGCGGACGACCGTATCCCAGTCGTCGGCGCTGATGCCGGTGAAGGTCAAGCCGTACTTCCAGGCCGGCTTGCCCTGCAGCGTGCCGGGCTTTTGCCACACCCGCTTGGCGCGGACGGTGACCGCCTTGCTCTCGATCTGCACCCGAAAGTTCGCTTCGGCGCCGAGCGCGTTTGCGGAGACGATGCCCAGGCCGCTTCCCGAGATGTCGGTGCAGAGGACGCCGACCCAGTTGCTGCCGACCGCGGCGAAGGCTTTGAGAGGGCCGGGGCGACGAGGGTATTTTCGCCGGTTTTGGGCGCTTCCGGTAAAGAAGGTGATGAGATCGTTCAGCATCGCTTGTTTTGGTTTTCGGCTTGTCGGCGGCCAAAACCGCTCGTCGCGGCGCCGGAGCCAAGCGGGGCGCCCGCGGCGGGCGCCGAAGCCGGCAACGAGCCCCGGGGCAGGCTCGCGGAGGTAGGGATGGCACGCGATCATTCGGCCGTGCAGGCGCGCGAGAACGTCTGGGATATGGCCCAGCACCAGCTCGACGAAGTCGCCGCGCTCGTCGGGCTCAACGAGTCGATCCACGCCTACCTGCGCGTCCCCAAGCGCGTCCTCGAGGTCTCGGTTCCAGTCCGGATGGACGACGGGCGCTTCGGCATGTTCGCGGGCTATCGCGTGCAGCACAACATGTCGCGCGGGCCGGGCAAGGGCGGGATTCGCTTCCACCCCGACGTGACGCTCGATGAGGTCAAGGCGCTCGCCATGTGGATGACGTGGAAGTGCGCCTTGGTGAACATTCCCTTCGGCGGCGCTAAGGGCGGTGTGATCTGCGATCCCAAAGCGATGTCGATGCAGGAGCTCGAGAACCTCACCCGCCGCTTTACCACCGAGATATCGATCGTGATCGGGCCGGAGAAAGACATCCCGGCGCCCGACGTCTACACGACGCCGCAGATCATGGCGTGGATCATGGATACCTTCTCGATGCAGCACGGGTACTCGATCCCCGGCGTCGTCACCGGCAAACCGATCGCGATCGGCGGTTCGCTCGGCCGCGACAAGGCCACGGCGCGCGGCTGCCTGTACGTGGTCGACGAGGCGATGCGCGCGATCGGCCGCGAGATTCACGGCGCGCGCGTCGCGATCCAAGGCTTCGGCAATGCAGGCATGTACGCGGCGCAGCTCATGTCGCAGCGCGGCTACCGTGTCGTGGCGGTCTCCGACTCGCAAGGCGGCGTCGCCAATCCGCAGGGCCTCGATCCGGCGCGCCTGATGGCGCACAAGCTCGAGACCGGCTCCGTTGCCGGCTTCACCGGCGGCGAGCGCCTCTCCAACAAGGACGTGCTCGAGTACGAGTGCGACGTGCTCGTTCCGGCGGCGCTCGAGAAGGTGATCACGCGCGAGAACGCCCCACGCCTGCGGGCCCGCGTCGTCGCCGAGGCCGCGAACGGCCCGACCACGCCCGAGGCCGACGATATCCTCTTCGACCGCGGCATCATGGTGCTGCCGGACATCCTGGCCAACGCCGGCGGCGTCACCGTCTCGTATTTCGAGTGGGTGCAAGACCTACAGGCGAACTTCTGGGAAGAAGAAGAGATCAACGAGCAGCTCAAACGCAAGATGACGCGGGCGTTTGCGGAGGCATACGAGCAGGCGCGCCGCCACGAGACGAGCATGCGCAAGGGCGCGTATTGCGTCGCCGTCGAGCGCGTCGCGGAAGCAACCAAACTGCGGGGACTCTACCCTTAAGAGGACATGCAGCTCTCGTTCCTGGGCGGGCCGCGCGTCCTGGTCGACGACGCAAGCGGACGCTTGGTGTATTTCCCCGACTGCATCGGTCCGGAACTCGCGCGCGAGTGGTTCGAGGAGCTGCGCGCGACGATTCCCTGGCGCGCCCAGCGGCGGATGATGTACGAGCGGGAGGTCGACGTGCCGCGCTTGGTCGCATCGTACCGCTTGGACGATCCCGCGCTGCCGCCGGTTCTCGCCGAGGCGGCGCGGATCGCCGGCCCGCTTGCGGGCACGGCCTTCAATGCGGCCGGGCTCAACCTCTATCGCGACGGCCGCGACAGCGTGGCGCCGCACAACGATCACACCGACGAGATCGTGCCGGGGCATCCGATCGCCTTGCTCTCGCTGGGAGCGACGCGGCGCATGACGATCCGCAGCAAGCTGCGGCCGCGGCGCACCTTCGATCTCGACCTCGAACCGGGGAGCCTGTTCGTGATGAGCTACCAGACGCAGGGTACCTACGATCACGCGATTCCCAAGACGCGCGAGCCGGTCGGGGAGCGCATCAGCGTAGCCCTGCGCGTTAGGCGGTGAACGGCTTCGCGCGCTCGCGCCCGCTGGCGGCCGCGCTGGCACTGCTGCTCGGGGCGTGCGCGCGCCCCGGCGGCGGCGAGCCGCACGTGCTGCGGATCGCCGACAACGTCGACCCGGCCTCGCTCAATCCGCTGCTCGCTCACGACCAGGACACGATCGGTTACGATCTGCTCGTCACGCAGACGCTGGTCGGGCTCGACGCCCGCAACCGGCTGGTGCCGGTCCTGATCGAGCGCTTGCCGACGCGCGCCAACGGCGGCATCTCGCCCGACGGTACGCGCATCGTCTACCATCTTCGGCGCGGCGTGCGCTTTGCCGACGGCGTGCCGCTCACCTCGGCCGACGTCGCCTTCACGTATCGCGCGATTCTCGATCCGCGCAACCCGGTCGAATCCCAGGATGCCTACCGCCGAATCGCCGCGCTGCAAACGCCCGACGCGCACACGGTCGTGATTCGCTTGCGCAAGCCGTGGAACGCCGCCGTTGCCGAGCTGTTCGCGCAGGCCGACTTCGCCTTCGGCATCCTGCCGAAGCACGCGTTCGCGAGCACCGACGTCACGCGCGGCGCGTGGAACCAGCACCCCTTCGGGACCGGGCCGTTTCGCGTGGTGGAGTGGAGCCGCGGCAACCGGATCGTCCTCGACCGCAATCCGTACTTTCGTCCGCGCCCGCGGCTGCGCCGCACGATCTTCGCGCTGATTCCGTCGGTAGAGTCGTCGCTCGTGGAGTTGCGCTCGGGCGAAGTCGACGTCGCCGAGGCGGGTGCGGCGCAGATTCCCTCCTTGCAAGGGTTGGCCGGCATTCGGCTGGCCGTCACGCCGGTCAACGGCGAGTATATGCTCTTGCTGCAGACGGCGGCCGGACCGACGGCCGACGTGCACCTGCGCCGCGCGATCGCCGCCGCGGTCGACGCGCAAGAGCTCGTGCGCGGGCGCTACGGAACGCTGAGCGCGGCCGACTCGTTTCTGCCGCCGCTCTTTGCTTGGCACGACCCCGATCCGGCGGCAACGCGCGCGAATCTCGCGCGCGCCAAACGCGAACTGGCGCTGGCTCGCTGGAAGAAGGGCGAGCGGCTGACGCTCGACTACACGCCGGAGCGCGGCACGTGGATGGAGACGCTCCTGCAGGCGCAGCTCCGGCGCGCCGGCATCGGCGTCGATCTCAAGCCCTTCCCGCCGGCGATCTTCAACGGGCCCTCCGGGCCGTTGCGCAGCGGCCGTTTCGAGATCGCGCTCGCGCAGTGGATCGGCGGGGCCGACCCGGAGCAGTCGGTGATCACTGCCTGCAGCCAGCGCGGCCCGAACGGCAACAACTCCCCGAACTACTGCAACCCGCGCTTCGACGCGCTCTTCGAGGATCAGGCGACGACCGGCGATCCGCGGCGCCGCGGCCGTGACTTCGTCGAGATGCAGCGCATCGTGCGCGCGGACGTGCCGCTGGTCCCGCTTGCCTTCGAGAGCAACGTCGACGCGATCGATCGGCGCGCGAGCGGCTTCGAGCGCAATATGCTGCTCTATCCGGTGGATGCGCCGCGGTGGGACGCCCGGCCTTGACGCCGAAGTCACTCGCATGTGCCGAAAGATCGCTTCGCTCTTTGCGTTGGCGGCTCTCGCCGTCGCCGCAGCCTGTTCTTCGCAGCCCGGCTCGAACTCGCCGCTGCCGTTCGCGCACGGCGCGTTATCGCGCGCCGCGGTGCCGATCCCGATGGGGACGCGACCGCCGTTCGGCGCCGCCGCGGCCTCCGCTAGCCCGCAGCCGCCGCTGCTCTACTGGGGCGGACCGATCCAGCCCACCGCCGACGTGTACGTCGTCTTTTGGGGCTTTCGAGGCGCGGCGGCCGATCCGGCCGGCGAGCGCGCCCGCGTTACGGCCTTCCTCGAGCATCTGGGCCGGGGCACGTGGCTCGACACGCTCGCGCAGTATTACCAGAAGGATCCGTCGCGTCGCATCGCGACGCCGCGCGTGCAGCTGCGCGGCGTTTGGATCGACACGGTCGATCCGGTTCCCGCCTCTCCGACGCAGGACGACCTCGCAAGCGAGGCGGAGGCGCTCGCCGCGCACTTCCACCACTACGACGAGGACAGCGATTACGTCGTCGCGACGCCCCACGATCACAACGAGGCCGGCTTCGTCAAGAACTTCTGCGCCTGGCACTCCAGCGTGTTCTCGACGTGGACGGGCTCGCTGACCGGCAGCGTCTACCTCGCCTTCACGAACCTCCCGTACATCCCCGATGCTGCCGCGTCGTGCGGCGAGAACGCGGTGAACCCTGGAAGCGCGGGCCTTCTCGACGGCGTCTCGATCGTGCTCGGTCACGAGATCGCCGAATCGCGTTCCGACCCGCTGCCGTACATCGATACGGCTCCCCCCGAGGGCGAGTGGGCGGGTTGGTACGACGAGAACGGTCAGGAAGTCGCCGACAAATGCGCCTGGGTGGAGTTGCGAAACAACGGCTATGGCGGCGGCGTGCTGGGGACGAACCTCTTTCCGAATCAGCCGCTCTGGAGCAACCGGAGCGATAGCTGCCGCCAGTAAACGCCGCGCTACGGGGTGGGCGTCGGAGTCGGTGCCGGCGTGGGCGTTGGGGCGGGCGTCGGCGTCGGCGGGAGGACGGCTTCGGCTTGCGAGCACAGCACGCGGCCGTCGTACGTGAATCCGCGCAGCGGCGCGCCCTGCGCCGTCGTCCCGGAGTCGACGATCCCTACCGTTGCGCCGGGCGCGAGCGGCGTCCCCGCGACCAAGCCGGCGCGGTTATAGAGCAGATCGGTCTGCTTCGCGAGATTGTCGGGGGTGCGATCGTCGTTGAGATGGTCGTCGAACCACGCACAGTTGTTCGACGGCCCCGGCAGCGCCGCGTAGACGTAGCTGACGGCGTTAGCCCGCGAAGCTGCGGGGGCGAGAATGGCGGCCAGCGCAAGGGCGCAGATCGAGGCGAAGATCCAGGCGCGCGTCATGCGCGGCTAGTACGGCGCGGCGGTGGGAGGCGCCTTGTCGACCAGCAGCGCCGCGCCGCGAACGCCGCTCGAATCGCCGAAGCGAGCGCGCGCCAGCCGCGTTTCGACGCGGTCCGAGAAGACGTAGCGCCCCAGCAGCGGCGGGACGTTGGCGTAGAGGCGCTCCAGGTTCGAGAGGCCGCCCCCGAGCACGACGACGTCGGGATCGAGGAGGTTGACGACGGTGGCGAGCCCACGCGCCAGGCGGTCCTCGTAGCGAGCCATCAGACGCTCGGCCTCGGCGTCGCCGCCGGCTGCGTCGGCCGCGATCGCGGCGGGCTCGCGTCCCCGCCCCGTCGCCCGGCGATCCGCTTCGCGCAGGCGCGGGCCGCAGAGGAAGGTCTCGATGCATCCGCGCTTGCCGCAGTAGCAGGCCGGGCCGGGGCGCTCGTCGTCCTGCGGCCACGGCAGGGGGTTGTGCCCCCACTCTCCGGCGATCCCGTTCGGCCCTTGAAGCGTGCGGCCGCCGACGACGATTCCACCGCCGACGCCGGTCCCGAGGATCACCCCGAAGACGATCCCGGCCCCGTCGGCCGCGCCGCCGCGAGACTCCGAGAGGGTGAAGCAGTCGGCGTCGTTGGCGAGCCGAACCGGGCGCCCCAGCATCGCGCGCAGGTCGCCCTCGAGCGGCTTGCCGATGAGGACGGTGCTGTTCGCGTTCTTCATCGCGCCGGTCACGCGCGAGGGGATCCCGGGCGTTCCTATCCCGACCGTCTGCGCGCATGGCCCGGTCTCACGCTCGACCGCCTCGACGAGTCCGGCGATCGCGCGCAGCGTGCCGTCGTAATCGCCGGCAGGCGTGGGAACGCGGCGCCGCACCAGCGGCTCTCCCGCGCCGTCGAGAACGACGGCCTCGATCTTCGTTCCGCCCAGGTCGACGCCGATGCGCATGCGTGCAGTATAGCGCGCCGCGGAAGCGGAGGCTGCCGGGTGCCGGTGCCCGAAGCGGGCCGGAACGATATCGCCTTTCTCTATCGCTGGGAGCATCTGCATGAGAGTAGCCTTGGTCGCGGGTCTTGCGGCCGTGCTGGGAACCGCGGCCGTCGCCGGCGCGGCCGGAACCTCCGTCACCGTCGGCGCGTCGAACACGAGCTTTAAGGCGGCGATGGCCGCCTGCCCCGGGGCGCTCGCCGGCATCACGTTCACGCTCAATCACGTCCGCATTGCCGAACTTGCGGGCGTCTCTTCGGATATCGACGACGCGGATCCGACCGCTCAGCTCGTCACGCTGACCGCCGCCAACGGCGCGAGCGCCGCGGTCACGGTCGACGCGAAGGCGCACACCGTCGCCGCGAAGCACGTCAAGCTCGCGGGCAAGACGGTCGCATGCGTTTCGGCCGACTGACTTTTGCCTGAGAAATAAACGGGGCCGGCGTCAACCAACGCCGGCCCCGTTTGGTTGCAAACGAGCGCGGTGCTACATCTTCACGCGCGCGATCGTGATGAGCGTCTTGTTGCCGCTCGGCGAGGTCGTGATCGTGACGGACTCCTGGTCCTCCCCCGCGTTGCCGACCATGAACACCGCCGATTTCATCGGCGTCGTGATATGCGAGCGCTCCGATCCGGCCGGCATCTCCTTTTGGTACCAGGCGTAGACCTTCTCGAACGAGTCGGTCGTGGCGAGCACCTTGCCCGATGCGGTGCCGCCGTTTGCCCCCATGCTGCTGGATCCGGAGGCTTCGGCGGTGGCGTTGGGATAGTTCGGAATCGCCGCCGGCGCGCCCGGCTCCGTCGATGCAGCCGTCATCGTCCCGCCGCCGCCGGTCGCAGCGGTGTTGGTCGCTGCGTTCGTTGCGGCGTCGTTATCGGCGGCGGCGTTGGCCGCTGCGGTATTGTCGGCGGAGTTTGCCGAGGAGCCGCCCGAGCAGCCGGCGATCGCGACCGCGGCCATCACCGCG
>DATJRF010000067.1:0-8980 GCA_035505015.1 Verrucomicrobiia bacterium
GTACGTCCGCGGGTCGTCGGTGCAGTTGGCGGCGAGTTCGACCAGATCGTAGATCTTTGCCGCCGCCGGCGGTGCCAGCGCGGCGACGGCGGGATTTCCCCCGCGCGCGACCTCGCGCGCCGCGATCCCGGTATCCTCGCACGGAATCGCCCGGGCATGGGGGAGCCCGGCCAGGAAGCGGCCGCATTCGGCGATGACCAGCGGATGGGCGAGCACCTCGCGCACGTCGCGAAGCTCCGCGCCGCGCACGCCGAGCAGCCGGTGATCGGTGCGCCAGTGCACCTCCGCGATCGGCGCGAGATCGAACTCGGCCAGCAGATCGTATCCTTCGCGAACCGTGCCGCCGATCGCGTTCTCGATCGGCACGATGCCCACGTCGGCACGCTGGCCGGCGAGGCTCGTGGCGAGCTCGCGATAACTCGGCACGCCGAGCGTGCTCGCCTCGATGCCGCGCTCCCGCAGGTAGTGCGCGAGGACCAGTTGGGAGTAGGCACCGTCGACGCCTTGGTAGGCCGCGATCGTCATGATTCTAGGAGCTCCATCGAAGGTGGTATAAAATTAACGCGAGCCCCCGCCGTCCGGCAGAGGCTCGCGTTACTCGCTTCCTTTGCTCATCGCTCAGTGAAGCGTATGCGAACCCGTACCGGCCCGGTAGGGACGGCTAAACGAATACCAATACGCATACACGGAAACGATTTGCATCGTGCCGCTATGCAACCACAGGCGGCGTGAGCCTGTCAAGCCCGCGGGGTGTGGCCGCACCGAAACCTTACGCCGGCCGGGGCCGGCGACCCACTCCTGCCACGGGTTCGGCCGGCCGATAGCCGGCCGGAGCCTTCCGGAGTTACGCCGTGGGACATATCGTACACTTCGAAATCCACGCCTCCAATCCCGAACGAGCCGCGAAGTTTTACGGCGGCGTCTTCGGCTGGAAGATCACACGCTGGGATGGGCCCACCGAATATTGGCTGATCCGCTGCAGCGGCGGGACCCACGTCGACGGCGCCATCGTGGGAAGGAAGGGTCCCGTGCCGGTCCCCGGGGCACCGATCAACGCCTGCGTCTGCGCGATCTCCGTCGACTCGCTTGACGATGCGCTCGCCGCGGTGCGAGTCGCCGGCGGCGCGATCGTCGCGGCGATCACCGAGATTCCGGGCGTCGGCCGCGCCTGCTACGGCGTCGATACCGAGGGGAATCTTTTCGGAATGCTGGAGAGCATCTCAACGTAAAAGAGACCGGGCAAACAGACGAACGGCAGCCGCCGCACGCTTGGCGAGCGGCGTAGCAGGAGATAACGCGCGCAAAGCCGAGTTTTGATCCTCTGCACATAGGAGAAGTCCAAACGTTGAAACGCTTGCTCGCGCTGACGATTGCATGCGCGTTTGCCGGCGGGCCGGTCGCCGTGGCCGCCGAGCCGCACCCGGCCGCCTCGTCCGCACCGGCGCCCACGGCGCACGCGGTTCCCTCACTCGCTGCGGAGTTTCCGCCCGACGCGGTGACGCAGCACTCGATCGAGATCGACGGTAAGCCGGTCGAGTACACGGCGCGAGTGGGGACGATTACGCTGCGCAACGACGCCAACCAGCCAACGGCCAAAATGTCCTACGTCGCCTACACGGTCGGCGACGATCCGCGCCGTCCGGTGACGTTCCTCTACAATGGCGGCCCGGGCAGTTCTACCATGTGGCTGTTGATGGGCTCGGTCGGACCGGTACACGTCGTCACGCCGGGAGACCGGCTGGCCGGGTCGCCGCCGTACCGGTGGGTGCAGAATCACGACTCGATCCTCGATAAGACCGATCTCGTCTTCGTCGACATGCCCAATACCGGCTTCGGGCGCATCATGGGAGCCGGAAAACCGAAGGACTTTTTCGGCCTGCGCCACGACGCCGATGCCTTCGCGCAATTCATCTCCAACTACATTACCGAGTTCCATCGCTGGAACTCTCCAAAGTTTCTCTTCGGCGAGAGCTACGGCACGCCGCGATCCGCCGAACTCTCCTGGATGCTCTTCAACAGGGGCATCTCGTTGAACGGCATCGTTTCGCAATCGAGCGTCCTCGATTTCCACCTCGATTGGTCGCAGAACTATCCCTATCTCTCTGCGGCCATCGGCGGCGGAAATCTCGGATACGCGCTCTACCTTCCGACGATGGCGGCCACGGCGTGGTACCACGGGATGGTGCCGCACCGCGGGACGCAGGAGTCGTTCATCGCCGGCGCGGCGCACTTCGCGATGACCTCGTACCTCCACGCGCTCATGCAGGGCGATACCTTGAGCCCGGCGGCGACGCGCTCGATGGCCGAGCAGATGCACGAGTACATCGGCTTGCCGGTACAATATCTGGTCCGGCAGCGCCTGATGGTGCCGTACGCGCGCTTTCTCGCCGGGCTCCTGCGGGACCAGGCTCAGACCCTCGGCCGCTACGACGCGCGCTTCACGGTAACCACCCTCGATCCGGAGGAGACGACGCCGCGCGGCGACGCGAGCAACGATGCCATGACGGCGCCGTACACCACGGCCGTGAACACCTACCTGCGCGAAACCCTCAAGTACGACCCGGCGCTCCCGTACAACGGCAATACTTACGCCCTCATCGCGAAGGATGGGCTGCGCTCCTGGAAGAGTGCCGAGGGCGATATCAACGTCGTGCCGGAGCTGGCACAGACGATGGCTGCAAACCCGCAGATGCTGGTCTTCTCGGCTAACGGCTACTACGACTTCGCGACGCCGTGGCTCGCGACGCAGTACGCGCTGGAGCACCTGAACCTTCCACCCGATTTGCAAAAGAACGTGAGCTTCGGGTTCTACCAGTCCGGTCATATGATCTATCTCAATCAATCCGCTCTCGACGCATACCATCAGGACCTCGAGCGCTGGTACGACGAGGCGCTGCATTCATAATGAGCACGTTACGATTCACGATCCGGCATCTCGTCGCCGCCGCCGCGTGCGCGGCGCTCGCGCTGCCCGTCGGCGCCGCCGCCGCGCCTTCGCCGGCGAAGCCGAAACCGACGCCCGCCGCGACGCCGATTCCGATGCCCTACACGCCCGACGCGGTAACGCATCACTCCATCGAGATCGACGGCCGGACGATCGATTACACCGCGCGCGCCGGCACGATCACGCTCAAGAACGACGATAATCAACCAACGGCACGGATGTCGTACGTCGCCTACACCGTCGGCGACGACCCGCACCGGCCGGTTACGTTCCTCTACAACGGGGGCCCGGGCAGTTCGACGATGTGGCTCTTGATGGGCTCCGTCGGCCCCGAACACGTCGTGACGGAGGGGAACGCGCTGGCCGGGTCTCCGCCCTTCCGCTGGGTCGACAATCACGACTCGATCCTCGATAGGACCGATCTCGTCTTCGTCGACATGCCCAATACCGGGTTCGGCCGGATCATGGGTGCCGGCAAACCGAAGGACTTCTTCGGCTTACGGCACGACGCGGGAGCATTTGCGCAGTTCATCGAGCGTTATTGCACGGCGTTCGGCCGCTGGAACTCTCCGAAGTTTCTCTTCGGCGAGAGCTACGGCACGCCGCGCTCGGCGGAGCTCTCCTCGATCCTCTTCGGCGACGGCATCGCCCTCAACGGGATCGTCTCGCAATCCTCGATCCTGGATTTTCAGCTCGACTGGTCGCAAGACGCCTCGTACGTCGATTCGGCGGTCGGCGGCGACGGCACGTTGGGATTCGTCTTCTACTTCCCCACCGAGGCGGCGACCGCGTGGTACCACGACATGGTGCCGCACGTCGGGAGCGAGACGGCGTTCATTCGCAGCGCGGAGCGCTTCGCGCTGGGCACCTACTACGACGCGCTCCTCGCCGGCGATACGCTCGGCGCGTCGCAGACGCGCTCGATCGCCGAGCAGATGCACGGCTACATCGGCATGCCGGTTCAATACCTGATCAACTCGCACCTCATGGTGCCCTACGGTCGTTTTCTCGGAGGTTTGCTGCGCGACAAGGCCGAGACGCTCGGGCGATACGACGGGCGCTTTTCGGTGCACACGCTCGACCCCGGCAGCGAGTACCCAGCCGGCGACGCGAGCGACGACGCGATGGACGCGCCTTATACCTCGGCGGTGAACCAGTACCTCCGCCAAACGCTCAAGTACAATCCGCCGATCCCGTACAAGCCCGATACGTACGACCTGATCGCCAAGGACGGCCTGTGGTCGTGGCAAGACGGCGAAAACGACATCAACGTCGCGCCGGAACTCGCCCAGACGATGGCGAGCAATCCGAAAATGCTCGTCTTCTCGGCAAACGGCTACTACGATTTCGCGACGCCGTGGCTGGCGACCAAATACACGCTGCAGCACATGAACCTCTCGCCGCAGCTCCAGCGCAACATCAGCTTCGGCTTCTACCAGTCCGGGCACATGATCTATCTCAATCAGTCCGCCCTAGACCATTACCACCGCGACCTCGAGCGCTGGTACGCTCAAGCAATGCGCATGTAAGGGGGTCAGGAGTTCGAGTCTCCTCATCTCCACCATTTGAAAATGCTTATGCTGTAAGGTCTTTTGCGAATCGTTGGCGGCGGCTCCGTATTGCCGAAATCAGCCGTGCGTATCTCGGGCCGCGCTATCGGGATGGATCGTGTCCCCGGCCGTGGTGTTCCGAGCGGAACGAAAAAGGCCAGAAGCCGCCCGAGATTTCCTCGTGATTTAGGCGTCGCAAGGTGAGGAGCGCCGGGCGACTGCCTCTGGTGCCAGGTTCCTGACACAAGGCATGCGGTGAGGGCCCGCGCTCTGCATGACAAGGGGCCGGGCGCGCCAATATCCGGGCGATGGCTGCGAGTGGCGCGCTGCATGAAGAGCGGCGGCTTGAGGTGTTGGACGGGCTGCGCGGGGTTGCCGTGCTGCTGGTGCTCTGGTTTCACGTCTGGGAGATCTCGTGGCTGCCGGCACCGTGGCCGTGGCTGCAGTTCCTACCGGAGACCGGCTTCGTCGGGGTTCACCTCTTCTTCTTCCTGAGCGGCTTCGTGATCGTCTACCCGTTCGTGCGGGGGGCGTTCGGATCGGGAGCGATGCCGACGTGGGGATCGTTCGCGTGGCGGCGCTTCGTGAAGATCGTGCCCTCGTACGTACTCTCCATCGCGGTCGCCTACGCGCTCGGCTACGCGCAAACGCAGTCCGATACCGACGCCGCCGGTGCGATCCTCACCCACCTCGCCTTCGTCCACACTTGGTTCCCGCAGTACTACGGCACGATCAACGGCGTTCTGTGGACGCTCGCCGTCGAGGTCGAGTTCTACTGCCTCTTTCCGCTCATCTGGTGGTGCTTTCGGCGCCGGCCCTACGTCACGACCGCTGCGATGATCGCCCTCGCCTGGGCTTGGCGCGCGTGGTTCGCGCACTGCTGCTACGCGGGGCTCTTTGCGGAATATGAAGAGAATCTGCCCGGCTACCTCGATATCTTCGCCTGCGGAATGCTCTGCGCGTATCTCTACACGCGTTACGGGGCCTCCCTGCGCGCTTCGCGGCTGCGCCTTGCGGGGCCGCTGCTCGCGCTGGCCGGCATCGTGGCGCTCGTCGAGCTGCTGCAGAACCTCTTTGCGTTTCGCGTCGCCGATCAATGGTCGGGCGTCTGGCAAATCGACAAGCGCCCGCTGCTCGGCGCCGGGTTCTTCGCGGTTGCCTTCGGCTCGCTGATCGCACCGCGCTGGTGGCAGATCCTGCTCGCCAACCCGCCCTTGCAATTCTTGGCGACGATCTCCTACAACTTGTACCTCTACCATCAAATCGTGGCGCGCGAGCTGCTCGCTTGGCACCTGCCGCCCTACCTGGGCGGCGATCCGCATTACGACTTCGCGTGGCAACAGCGCTACAGCGCCGTCGCCTCGCTCGCCGCGATCGGCCTGGCGACCATCGTAACCTACGCGTTCGAACGCCCGCTCCTGCATCTGCGACCGCCGCGTCTGCGCGGCGCGGATTCCGGGCACTTGCGCCGGCATGAACCTGATCGAAGCCGCCGTGGCGATCGCGATCGTCGCGACCGTCACCGCAGCCACCCTCGGGGCGGCCGCTGACGCGGTTCGCAGCGCCCGCGGCGATCCGGTGCGCGACGCGCTGCAAGCGCGCGCGAGCGACGAGCTGCGACTCGCCCTCGATCTGATCAAGTACGACGGGCCGGCGATCTCGCCGAAAGCGATGAGCACCACCATCCCGCTTGCGGACGGCTCGCCGATCCCGGCAACGATCGGCATCGCGACCGCCGCGAAGGCCGACGGGTCGATTGCGGTGACCGTGACCGCATCGGAACAAGGCAACGCCGCGGAGGTCGCGAGCGCCGCCGCCGAACTGGCAGCGCGCGCGCCGCTTCCCGGAACGCAGGAACAAGCCGCGGGGCTGGTCGCGGCTCCTACCGGCGCGCCGTGATGCTTACGCGCACGCTCTTCCTCGTCGCGCTGCTCGTAGCGCTCGCGGAGACGTTTCTGCACGGTGCCCACGCGCTCGCACAGGTCGCGCTGCGCCGTGCCGCAGCGCTCGCCGTGCACGACGAGCTGATCGCGGCGGCCACGGCGGCACGGCAGTCGATCGCCGCGGCGGCGCAGAGCGGCGAAGATCCGCAGCAGCTCGCGCCGGCGACGCCCGCGCCGGTCGCTACCTGCGTGCTCGCGAACGCGAGCGGCTGCGCGCTATCGGGAAGCGCGACGGTCGCGTTTGCCGTCGCCACCCCCGCGCCGTCGCCGTGCCCGAGCGACCGCTGCACCGTCTACGAGCAAAACAACGACGCGGTCGCCGAGGGGCGCATCGACGCGACCATCTCCGCCGCCGCGGTTGCGAGCGACGGCGTAACGATGGCGGCCCGCAATCTCACGCTCGCCTTTCGCACGATGCGAACGCCGCCGTACGCAGCGCCGGTCGGAGCGCTGGACGCAACGCTCGGTCTGTTCGGGACGACGCGCGCTGGAGACGACGCAGGCGCGGCACCCAACGGCACCGCGCCTGGAAGTTTGATCGACGTGCTCTACGAGAACGCCGCAACGGGCGCTACGCTGCACGCCAACGTCTGGGAGCCGCGCAGCGAGGGCTCCGGACCGAGCTCCGGAGCCTGGTCGCCGTGAGCCTTCTTAGCCGATCGCCGACTTGAAGATGTTGTCGGTGAGGTCGGCGACGACCGGGAAACGGACTTCCTTCCCTTGGAAGCCGGCGATCGTGCCCCACAGCCAGCCGACGAACACCAGAATCCACAGCAAGAAGAAGATCGTGCCGAGGAAGTACATGTGCGTCATCCCGACGATAAAGCTCAACGCGAACTGGCAGACGATGTAGAGGACCCACAGCACGATCGACTGAGCGGCCGCGAACTTGACCATTCTATTGGTCCCGCCGCCGACGAGCATGATGATACCGCCGAGGATTCCTAGGAGATACGCGAGGCCTGCGGCGATGTTGGGCTGGAGTCCAAAAGGTGCGTCCGAGGTGGGTTGGGTAGCCATTTGCACGCCCTTTCTAGCAACGAGGAAAGGTTCGACGGCTGGTTGGCTGCTCCATTCGAGCGGTCCTACCAGCGCGCGACGGCGGCAGCGATTTCCGCCGGCGATTCGATTGGAAGGTTATGACCGCATTCGCGCACGACGACGAAAAGGCTGCCTGGAATCAGGGCGGCAACGTCGCGTTTTACCCGGCTCGGCGGCGCGAGCGGATCGCGCTCGCCCGCGATTGCCAGCACCGGGACGTCGATCGCGGCCAAGCGTGCCGAAAAATCGGCTCGCGCCCGGTCGTGGAGATCGAACCAGTGCTCTTCCTGGCACTGCAGCGCGTCGTCGACGACGCGTTCCATGACGGCGGGTTCGACGTCGCGTGCCATCGAGGCGCGTATGAACCGCTCGATCGCCGCCCGCGAGCCGTAAGCCGAAGCGACCATCGAGCGGCGAGCGGCCGGGACGCGCAGCGGCCGGGCGGCGCCCGGGGCCACCAGCACGAGGCGTTCGAGCCCGGGCGGGCGCTCGGCGGCTACGAACTGGGCGATCCTCGCCCCCATCGAGTGCCCGACCAGCGTTACGGGAGCTTCGATCAACGAGATCGCCGCCCGCAGGTCGGAGGCGTAGTCCTCGAGCGCGTGGGCGCCGCGCGGGCGGTCGGAGCGTCCGCAGCCGCGGAAATCCAGCAGATGCAGCGTGAAACGCTCGCGGTCGAGCCGCTCCGCGACTTCGTACCACATCCGGCGCGAGCTGATCCAGCCGTGTGCGAAGAGCACGTGGCGGCCGCCGCCGCCGCGCCGCTCGAGCGCCAGGGCCACCTCGCCGTTGCGAACGAACCGCACGGAGTCTTCCATACGGTGGCGAACTGCGCCCCGTCGTGCGCTCCCGCCTTCCCGTCTATCTCGGGCTCATCTACGTTATCGTCTGTTGGGGCCTCAACGTCGTGCTGGTCAAGAGCGCGATCGCGCTCATCGATCCGCTCGCCTTCACGGCGCTGCGCTTCGTGGCGATGGTGCCGCTCGCGTTCGGGCTGGTCTATGCGACCGGAGCGCGCGTCCGCTTGGAGCGGCGCGATCTGCTCCCGCTGCTGGGCTGCGCCGCCGCCGGATACGGCGTTTATCAGTACCTCTGGATACTCGGACTCGCCAATACGAGCGCTTTTGCCTCTTCGCTGCTGGGCGCAACCGCACCGGTCTTCACCCTCGCGATCGTCGCTCTCGCCGGGCACGAGCCGGTGCGCGGAACGCGCTGGATCGGCGCGGCGATCGCCCTGATCGGCATCGCCCTCTTCGAGGGTGCGTTCGTCGGCCACCCGACCTTTCGGATCGGCGACCTGCTCGCGCTCCTCTCCTCGATCTCGTTCGCCGCGTATAACGTCATGACGGCGCGCTTGATCGATCGCTACTCGCCCGTGGTTCTGGTCGCGATCACCATGACGATCGGAATGCTCATGATCCTGCCGGCGGGGATTCCGCGACTGCTGCACACCGATCTGACGCGCCTAGGCTGGCGCGTGTGGGGGCCGTTCCTCTTCGCGG
>DATJRF010000068.1:0-13922 GCA_035505015.1 Verrucomicrobiia bacterium
TTGGACCGTTCGCAAGAAAACGCTCGCGGAGCGGCAGCACGTTTGCGAATGCGGTACGGCGCTTGGTCGGGACCGCAATGCCGCACGCGTCATCCTTCTGTGGGCAATCGCCCACACCGGCCGGGAACCGACCGGGTGCCTGGCGCGCGTAGCGTCAGGTGGGGTAGTTCATTTCCCGATAAGCGCCGATAAGATCGGAAGCGTGAGCTTGCTGTTGTCGAGATCGGCTCCGTGGTTCGTCAGAATCGTTACCGACAAGTGCTTCGAGGGAACCGTCCCCGTGAAGGCGAGAAATCCCGACGTCCCCCCGTTGGCGCCGTATACGGTCGTTGCGTCCAGGAGAAAATCCGCAAGCCCGCCGTAGCAATAAATGCCCGGACGGTGCGCCGGATTTTCGGGGCCGGTATAGGCGAGCTTCCCGTCGTCGAGCGTACCCGCGGAGTAGAAGAGCTTCTCAGCCTCGCCCTTCAGAACGCGGTGCGCGAGCAGCGCATTGTCCCACTTCTGCAGATCGGCGGCGTCGCCCACGAGAAAGCCGGCGCCGTCGACCTGGCTCATATTCCAGGGCAGCGCCGAGAGCAACGTGCCTTCCGGCAGATCCAGAGGGCTCGCAATCTCGGGAGCGGCAAACATATAGCCTAGCGCCGTGTCGGGTCTCACGCGGAAGAAGGATTGCGGAGCAACGCTGGTCATTCCGAGCGGCTGCAAAAAGCGCTCCGACAAATATCCAAAGAAGCTTTTCCCACTGGCCTTCTCGACGATGCGTGCCAGCATCACGTAGGCGGCGTTGTCGTATTGCGCCTTTGTGCCCGGCGTGAAGGCGAGTGGCTGCGACGCCGACCATTGCAGGAGCGGTTCGGAGTCGACGAACGGATTCGAGTAGTCCTTCTTGAAATACCATTCCTGACCGGTGAAATCGGCGATGCCGCTGGTGTGGATCAACAGCTGCCGGATCGTCACGTTAAACTTCGCAAAATCGGGCAGCCATTTCCCCACCCGATCGTCGAGCGAGAGTCTTGCGTCATCGGCGAGCGACAAGATCGCCGCGGCCGTAAACTGCTTGGTGATCGAGCCGTATTGATAGCGCGTCTGTACGGTTGCCGGAAGGCGATCGGGCACGTTGCGATAGCCGAACGCACGCGCGTAGACGTTCGTCCCGTCGCGATCGATCCGCACCACCACCGAAGGAATCTGGCCATCCGCCATGCGCCGGTGCACCGTCGACTCGATCGTCTGAACTTGCGCCGCGGTCAACGCAGCCGCGAGAACTACTCCAATCATCACCTTCTCCTAACGACGAGCCGGGCCGAGTCTTCACGAACGCGGAGTCGCGACAGGCTTTTACCTGGGGCGCCCACTGGTGATTCTCGACTCTCTAAGCCGGGATTCCCCCGGATGACTCCGGTCGTATGGATGTTTTTGATTCAATAATGCTTTGGGCCTAACAAGCCGACGTCGACGCCGGCGTTACGGCCACGGATGCTGGTCGGCGGAGGAGGCGCCGGGAGCGCGTCCTCGGGGCCGCTTCCCGACGATCGCGTTGAGCGCGATTCTAGGCGATCCAAACCGTCTGGATGTTGACGAATTCGTGGATGCCGAAGGCGGAGAGCTCGCGACCGTAGCCGCTGCGCTTGACGCCTCCGAACGGCAAACGCGGGTCGCTCGCGACCATGCCGTTGACGAAGACGGCGCCCGCTTCGACGCGCGCGGCCAGGCGCTGCGCCAACGCCGCATCGCGCGTCCAGAGGCTGCATCCCAGGCCGTACGCCGACGCGTTCGCGAGCTCGAGCGCGTGCTCGGCATCGCGAGCGCGCACCACTGCCGCGACCGGGCCGAAGACCTCTTCGTCGAACGCGCGCATGCCGGGCCGCACGCCCGTCAAGATCGTCGGAGAGTAGAAGTAGCCGGGTGCGTCGACCGGATACCCGCCCAGCGCGGCGACCGCTCCCGCTTCGATCGTCTCGCGGACCTGCGCGTGCAGCCCCTCCATGAGGTCGGCGCGCGCCATCGGCCCGATCTGCGTCGCTTCGTCCGCGGGATCCCCGACGCGCTGCGCCGCCGTCAGGGCGACGAAGCGCTCGACGAAGGCGTCGTGCACGGCGTCGACGACGATGAAGCGCTTGGCGGCGATGCAGCTCTGCCCGTTGTTCTGAAAGCGCGCAAAAACGGCGGTCTTCGCCGCGGCCTCGATATCGGCGTCGGCGAGCACGATGAAAGCGTCGGATCCGCCCAGCTCCAGCACGCACTTTTTGAGCGCCGCGCCCGCCGCGCTCGCGACCGCCACGCCGGCCCGCTCGCTGCCGGTGAGGGTCACGGCCGAGATGCGCGGATCCGCGATGCGCCGGTCGATCTCTTCGTCGCCCAAGAGTAGCGCGCCGAACAGCCCATCGGGTGCGCCGGCCTCGCGGAAGAGCCGCTCGATCTCGAGGCCGCAACGCGTCGTGTTGGGGGCGTGCTTGAGCAGCATCGCGTTGCCGGCCATCAGCGCCGGTGCGGCGGCGCGGATGACTTGCCAGTACGGATAGTTCCACGGCATGATCGCGAGCACGATCCCGAGCGGGCGAAAGGCGACGAAGCTGCGCGAAGCGCTCGAGGGCGCGTCGAGATCGGCGAGCATCGCGCCGGCGTTTTGCGCGAAGTATTCGCAGCACCACGCGCACTTCTCCACCTCGGCGCGCGCCTGCAGCACCGGTTTGCCCATCTCGCGCACGGCGAGGAGCGCGAGATGGTCGCGCTCCTCGCGCAGCTTCGCGCCCATCGCCGTCAGCACGGCGGCGCGCTCCTCGATCGAGCGCTCGCGCCAAGCGCGTGCAGCCTCGTGCGCGGCGGCGATCTTTGCCTCGGCCTGCGCCGGCGTCATGAACGCCAGCCGCTCCACCACCGCGCCGTTGGCCGGGTCGATCGTGACGATCGCGCTCACAGCGCCCGCTCCGCCCACGGCCCCGCCGGGCCGGCATAGACCTGGACGAGCTCGTGCGGCTTGAGATACTCGCGAGCGACTCGCTCGATATCGGCGACGCTGATCTTCGCAAAGCGCTCGCTCTGCGTGCGATAGTAGTCGAGCGGCAAACCGTAGGCGGCGATGTCGAGCAGCTGCTCGGCCTGTCCCGAGCTGGACGCCTCGTCGATGAGCGCGTCGCCGACCAGGCGCGTCTTGGCCTCGTCGAGCTCGGTCTGCGTGACCGGTTGGCTCTGCATGCGCTCGAGTTCCCGGCGCACGATGTCGACCGCCGCGACGACGCGGCCCGGTGAGGCGTTGAGCTCCACGCGCCAGTCGCCGCGATCCTGATCCGAGTCGAGCGTGCTGCTGACGCTGTAGACGAGCCCGCGCTTTTGGCGCAGCTCTTGCCAAAAGCGGGACTGGAAGGCCCCGCTGCCGCCCAAAATCTGATTGAGCACGAGGAACGCGTCGTAATCCGGGTTGGAGCGCGCCACCGCCGGCTGGCCGAGGCGAACGTAGACCTGATTCGCGTCGGTCGAGATGTAGTCGTGGCCGGGCGCCGCCGGCGGCATCGCCATCAGGCGCGCGTCCGGCTTCGGGCCGCTCGCCTGCCATCCGCCGAACGCGGCTTCGAGCGCGGCGCGCACGCGCTCGGGCGAGACGTCGCCGACGACGGCGATGCTGGTGAGATCCGGGCGCCAGTAGCGCTTGGTGTAGTCGAGCAGATCCTGCTGGGTGATGCCGCGCACGCTGCTCGGGCTCGCTTCGCGCAGCGACGGGTCGTCGCTCGCCAGCAGCAGCTGCTTGTAGGCGCGATCGATCATCACGCCCGAGATGTTGTTCTCGGAGTCCAAGCTGTTGGCGAGCTGCGAGCGCTCGATCGAGAGCCAGGGATCGGCGAAGGTCGGGTGCTCCTCGCCGTCGGCGATCACCGCGGCGATCTTTTCGAAATCGCTCGCGCGGCCTTGCGCCGAGAAGGATTGCCCGGTCGTCACGAACGCGCCCAGCGCATCGGTCGTTTGGCGCCGCAGCGCGAACGGATAGTTGGCGCTGCCGTAATCGGCTACCGACGAGGCGAGGCGAACGATGCCCTCTTCGCCCGGCGGTGCGAAGGCCGGCGACGAATCGATCTGGCCTTCCATGACGAAGGTCGGGCGATCGGTCTTTTGCTGCACGAGCACGCGTAGGCCGTTGGAGAGCGTGAAGCTCACCGGATCGAGCGGGCTGCGGGCCGTGCTCGGCGTCCGCACCGCCGCCGCGATCCAGGCCGGCATGACGATCGGGCCGTTGGGAACGCGCTTGGAGAAATCGTCGCTGGCGGCGGTATCGCTCTTTTCGGAGTGGCCCGCCGGCGGCGTGTCGCTCGGGCGCAGGTGTCCGACGACGTTCGGGACGCTCAAGTAGCGCTTGGCCGCCGCTTGCAGGTCGGCGGGCGTCAGGGCGGCGAGACGATCGTCCTCGTCTTGAATCTTTTCGCCGACGATGCCGTAGGTATATCCCGCGAGCGCGCCCAGCCCGTCGATCGAGTCGGTCGAGTAATCGCGATCGGCGATCGTCAGGCTCTTGGACGCGTCGACGAGCTCGGGATCGAAGCCGTTCGCGATCGCTTGATTCATCGTCGCTTCGAAGATGTGCTGCGCTTCGTCGCCGTGATGGCCGGGATTGAGCACGATGAAGACGTTGAGCAGCCCGCCTTTGACTTGCGTATCGGCGTTTGCCTCGACGGCGAGCGCGACGTTGCTCTCGACCAGCGCCTGATAGAAGGGCGAGCGCTGGTTTTGGATCAGCGTCGAGATCGTGCTGATCGCCGGTTCCCCGCGCTCGCTGTCGCCGGGTACGGCGTAGGCGAGATCGAGCACCTCGAACGGGAACGGAAAGGCCGCCTCGACCGTTTTACCGGTCGCGGCGACGGGATCGGCATCCTCGTGCGGCGGCGTCGGATGCGAGGCGATGCCGCCGAAGAAACGGCGCGCCTTGGCGAAGGCGACCTCGTGGTCGACGTCGCCCGCGATCACCAGCGTCGCGTTGTTGGGAACGTACCACTCGTGATAGTACTTGGCGATGTCGGCGACCGTCGCATCCGCGACGTTGCTGCGGAAGCCCAGGGGCGTACGGCCGGCCGGCTGTCCGGGGAAGGCGGCGGCGCGGACGCGCGCGAGCAGGTCGTAGAACGGCGAGCTGGCGTCGCCGTCGAGCTCGTTGAGCACCGCCTCGCGCTCGATCGCCCAGTCTTGCGCGCGCAGCGCGAGGTGCGCCATCCGGTCCGATTCGATGCCGAGCGCCACGTCGAGCTTATCCGAGGGCATCATGAAATAGAGCTGCGTGTAATCGTAGGAGGTTTCGCCGTTCATCTGCGCGCCCAGCCGCGCGACGATGTCGTCGAGCCCGCCGGACGAGATCTCCGGCGTTCCGCGGAACGACATGTGCTCCAGCGCGTGCGCGAGCCCGGTCTTCCCCGGCGTCTCGTCGAGCGATCCGAAGTGGTACCACATCGCGGTTTGAATGACCGGCGCCGAGTGATCCTCGGCGACGACCACTTTGAGCCCGTTGGAGAGCGTGGTCGTGTAGATGCCGCCGTCGCCGGGGCCAACGCCGGCGCGGGCCGGAATGCCCGCAAGCGCGAGCAACGCGAGGGTAAAGAGTAGGGCTGCAATACGCTTCAAGATCGGCTTTCTAGTTCGGAGATTCGGTGATTCCCAAATAGTACGCCGCGGCCGCCTCGACCGCGGCGCGGGGAACGAGCCCGATGAGTTCGCCGCCCGCGACCGCGATACCGCGTTCGCCCGCCAGCCGCCGAACGAGCTCGACGATCCGGTAGAGCGGCGTGGCCCGGTAATCCGTGACGTTGAGCGAGATCATGACCCGCTCGTCGGCGATCGGGAACGCGAGCGCGCGCAGCGTTCGCAGCCCGCCCCCGCGCTCCCGAAGGTTCCGGGCGATCCCGCGCGCCGCCGCGAGATCCCCGGACGCTAGGAGAACGTTGTACGCAATCAGGACGTCCCGCGCCCCGATCGCGACCGCTCCCGCACTCGCATGCCTGGCGACGTCGCCTTCATCCGGCCTCCACGCCGGATCCGCAAAACGCGCCTCCAACCCTTCGAACTCTCCACGCCGCACGTCCGGCAACGACGCTCGCTGCGGCGAGCGCGCCGCGGCGCCGTAGTAGAACGAAGGAACGCGGTACCGCTCCCAAATTAACGCCCCAGCCCTGTGCGCAAGCTGAGCGGCTTCGCCTAAGCTCGCATCTCCGAGCGGTACGAACGGCAAGACGTCGAGCGCTCCAATGCGCGGATGCACTCCCGAATGCTCGCGCAGATCGATTCGCTCGGCCGCCACCCCGGCAAGCGCAACCCCCGCCGCCACCACCTGCTCCGCGTCCCCGACGATCGTGAGCACGCTGCGATGATGCACCGCATCGCTCGTTCGATGCAAAACCGTCGCGCCGGTCCGCTCCACCGCCGCAACCGCCGCGTCCACGACCTCGGCGCGCCGCCCCTCCGAAATATTCGGAACGATCTCAAAAAGCATGGATGCGGGTGACGTTACGCCGGTGCGCGATCACAGGATGGCAAGGCGAATTGCCTCGGCGATGTCGCGGGCGTTGGCGGGGGAGACGATGGTGGCGTAGCCGAGTTTCTTGGCTTCGGCGGTGCGGCGGTCGGCGGCGGAGACGGGGCGCAGTTCGCCCGAGAGGCCGAGCTCGCCGAAGGCGGCCAGGTCGGATGGGATCGGGAGGTTGCGGAACGAGGAGGCGATCGCTAGGGCGACGGCCAGGTCGACGGCGGGCTCGCCGACGCGCAGGCCGCCGGCGACGCTCGCGTAGACGTCGTGGCCGCCCAGGTGGAGGCCCGCGCGGCGCTCGAGCACCGCGAGGATCATGGCGAGGCGCTGCTGGTCGAGGTTGTTGGCGAGGCGGCGTGGGGTGCCGTAGGCGGTCTCGCCGACGAGCGCCTGCACTTCGAGCAGGATCGGGCGGGAGCCGACGATCGAGGCGGTGACGCAGGAGCCGCTGGGATGCTCGCGCCTGGTGCCCAGGAAGAGTTCCGAGGGGTTGGAGACTTCTTGCAGGCCGCTGTCGTGCATGGCGAAGACGCAGATTTCGTCGATCGAGCCGAAGCGGTTCTTGTAGGCGCGCAGGATGCGGTAGTCGGCGCTCGACTCGCCTTCGAAGTAGAGGACGGTGTCGACCAAGTGCTCCAGCAAACGCGGGCCGGCGATCGCGCCGTCTTTGGTGACGTGGCCCACGATGAAGGTGGCGCAGCCGGTGCGTTTGGCGTACTCCATCAGCGCTTGCGTGCAGTCGCGGATCTGCGTGACGCTGCCGGCGTAGGATTCGGATTCGGGCAGCCAAACGGTTTGGATCGAGTCGACCAGCAGCGTCGCCGGACGGCGCTTCTCGAGGTCGTCGAGGACGGCGCGCAGGTTGGTCTCGGGATAGACGAGCAGCGGCGCCTCGAGCGCGAGGCGCGCGGCGCGCAGCTTCACCTGAGCCGCGGATTCTTCGCCGCAGACGTAGACGACGTCGCCGTGCTGCGCCAAGCGGGCGGCGATCTGGAGCATGAGCGTCGATTTCCCGGCGCCGGGCGGCCCGCCGACCAGGGTCAAGCTGCCAGGGACGACGCCGCCGCCCAGGACCGCGTCGAACTCGTGCAAGCCGGTGCGCGCGCGCGCGACGCGCGCGGTGTCGATCTCGTGCAAGCGCACCGGTCCCGCGCCGGCGCTGCGCGACGGCACGTGCGCCGCGCTCTTGCTCGCGACGGTGAACGGCCGCTCGTCGAAGGTGTTCCACGCTTCGCACCCAGGGCAGCGCCCGAGCCAGCGCGCCGACTCGAAGCCGCACGCCGAGCAGAAGAAGACCGAGCGGGCTTTGGCCATCGCGGGCGTGGTTCTGCGGGGCACTCGATTCGCCTGGGCGAATCGGCCTGCCGTGAACGACCGATCCCGCCCGCTGCAGATTGCCATCGACGGTCCCGCGGCGTCCGGCAAGACGACCGTTGCGCGCCTGGTCGCGCGCCGGCTGCACGTGCTCTATCTCGATACCGGGGCGATGTATCGCGCGGTCGCGTATCTCGCGCTCCAAACGCGTACCGACGCCGATAACGGTCCCGCGCTGGCGCACCTCTGCGCCGTGCAGCCGATCGACGTAGCGCTCGACGAATCGGCACCGCTGGGCTTTCGCATCGTCGCCGGCGGCCGCGAGCTCGACGAGGCGATCCTGCAATCGAACGAAGTCACCGCGATCGTCTCGACCGTCGCGGCTCGCCCGGAGGTGCGCGACGCCATGGTCGCGATGCAGCGCGCGGTCGCCGACGAGCGCGCGGTCGTCATGGCCGGGCGCGATATCGGAACGGTCGTGCTGCCGCAGGCGCGCGTGAAAATCTTCCTGGATGCATCGGTTGCGGCGCGCGTCGAACGGCGGCGCAAGCAGTTGGAGGCGGCCGGCGTCGACGTCGACGCGCACGTGCTCACGCAAGAGATCGAAGAGCGCGATCGCCTCGACCGCTCGCGAGCGATCTCTCCGCTGGTGCCGGCCGAGGATGCCGAGATCGTCGACTCGAGCGGCATGAGCGTCGAGCAGGTCGTCGACGCCATCGCCGCGATCGCGGAGCGCGCGGCGTGAATACACGCCTCTACGATTTCGCATCCGGTACGATCCGACTGATCATGCGCACGCTGTGGCGTGCGCGCGCCACGGGCACCGAAAACGTGCCGATGGACGGCCCGCTGATCGTCGCCTGCAACCACGTCTCCTACCTCGACCCGCCGGGAATGGGCTGTTTCTGTCCGCGCCGCATCAGCTTCATGGCGAAGAAAGAGCTCTTCGCGATCCCGGTGCTCGGGCCGGGGATCGCCGCCGTCGGCGCCTACCCGGTCGACCGGCACGGCAGCGCGACGGCCGCGATCAAGCGCTCGCTCGAGGTCTTGCAGGCCGGGGGCTGCGTCGGCATCTTCCCCGAGGGGACCAGAAATCTGACCGGCGAGGTGGTGCCGCAGGCCGGGGCGGCCCTGCTCGCCTCGCTCGCCAAGGCGCCGGTCGTGCCGGCCTGCATCGTCGGGAGCGACCGGGCCCGGGAGTTCCCTGCGATCAAAGTCGCATTCGGCCCGCCATTGCGGCTTCCGCAGGGGCGGAAAGCAACGCGCGACGATTTGGCGAAGTTTGCGGCGGAAATAATGAGTGCGATACGGGCTTTGGCGGAGAGCAATGCAAATTAAGAAGGCCGGCGTCCAGGGGTTCTGCTTCGGCGTCGCCATTACGGTCAAGAAAGCCGAGGAGGCGATCGCGGCGCGCGACGACGTGACGACCCTGGGCCACGTCGTGCACAATCCGCAGATGGTCGAGGAGCTCGAGTCGAAGGGGCTGCGCAACGCCCACTCGGTCGACGAGGTCGATTCCGGCGCGCTCTTCGTGCGCGCGCACGGCCTGCCGGTCGACGTCTACGAGAAGGCCAAGGCCAAGAACCTCACGATCATCGACGCGACCTGTCCGATGGTCACCAAGATTCACGTCCAGGCCGAAAAACTCAAGGCCGACGGCTACAAGATCGTCGTGATCGGCGACCCCAACCATCCCGAGGTCAAGGGCACGCTGAGCCACGTGCCGGGTGCGTGGTGCATCGAGACGGTCGAGGACGTCGAGCGGTTGCCGCGCTCGAGCCGCGTCGGCGTGGTCGTGCAATCGACCTACTCGCGCGAGCGCTTCGTCGACATCGTGCGCGCCCTCTCGCTCAAGTACTACGACGTTCGCGCGGTCAACACGATCTGCACCGACACCAACAACCGCCAAGCCGAGGCGCTGCGCCTGGCCAAGGAAGTCGAGGTGATGGTGGTCGTCGGCGGCAAGACCTCGGCCAATACCAAGCATCTCGCCGAACTCTCCGAGGCGTGCGGCGCGCGCGCCTACCATATCGAAGGGCCGGACGAACTGCAGGCCCGCTGGTTCGACGGCGTGCAGGTGGCCGGCTTGATGTCGGGCGCATCGACGCCCGGATGGCTCGTCGACGAGGTCGAAGCGCGGATGGAGGAGTTCGGCCGTCAACTGGTCTGAGCGCTTCGAGCGCCACCTCCAAGAGCGCATCACCGGATATCGGGGATCGGAAAAGATCTCCGATATGCTTTTGTATCACTTCGGTTACGGTCCGCACGGTCCGGCGCGGCGCGGCAAGCGCCTGCGTCCGCAGATGGTCGTGCGCGTTGCCGCGAGCGAAGGCGCTCCGCTCGAGCACGCGCTCGACGCCGGCGTCGCCGTCGAGATATTTCACAACTACTCGCTGGTTCACGACGACATCGAGGATGGCGACGAGCTGCGCCACGGCCGCCCGACGCTTTGGAGCGCCTACGGCGTCGCTCAGGCGATCAACGCAGGCGACGCGATGTGCGCGCTCTCGTTCGCGAGCCTCACGCAGGCCGCCGAGGTGCTCGACCGCGAGCGCGTCCTCGCGATGCTCGTGGTGTTGCACGACGCGCACGCCGTGATGTGCGAGGGACAATCGCTCGATCTGTATTTCGAGACGGCCCGCAGCGTCGATTTGACCGAATACCATCGCATGATCGCGTGCAAGACGGCCGAGCTCTTCTCGGCCTCTTGCCGGCTCGGCGCTCACGCGGCCGGCTGCTCGCCCGAGGCGGTCGAGGACTACGGTCTGCTCGGAAGAGCCTACGGGCTCGCCTTTCAGATCCAGGACGACGTGCACGGCATCTGGTCGCCGGTCGCCGCGACCGGCAAGGTCGCAGGATCCGATATCGCGCGCCGCAAGTGGACCTTTCCGGTCTCCTGGGCAATTGCGCAGGCGCCCTCGCCGGCGCGCGACGCGGTCGCCCGGGCTTACGAGCAGCGCCGAACGCTGGAGCCCGCCGAGGTGGAACGCACGATCGCCGCGCTCGACCAGCTCGGCGCGAGAGAGGCCGCGCGGCATGCGGTCGCAGAACATGTCGCGGTCGTCGAACGCCATCGTAACGGGGAGCTGCGCGAGTTCCTCCTGGGTTCGCTCGACCTCGCCGCGTCGATTCGCCGATAGCGCCGGACGTTCTATTTAGGAGGCAACAGAGTAAGGTGAAAGCTGCACAGGCCCGCACGGCCGAACGGGAGCGGTCGCTGGCTTGGGGCTTGCCCGCGCTGCTGATCGTCGGGTTGATTCTCCGGCTCGCGTTCATTCACAATACCGGGTTCGCGACCGACATCTCGACCTTCGAAGCGTGGACGATCTCGCTCGCCGAGCACGGCATGGGCGCCTTTTACTCCAGCGGCGGCATCCACGACTACCCGCCGGGCTACTTCTACATCCTGGCCTTCATCGGCTGGATCTGGGAGACGTTCTACAAGGCGAGCGATTCGGGGCACTACGTCGTGCTCGCCGCCCTCGTCAAGCTGCCCGCGATCCTGGCCGATCTCGGCTGCGGCGCGCTGCTCTATGCGATCGCGCGGCGCTTCGCGGGCCCGGCGATCTCGCTCGGAACCGCCGCGCTCTATCTGCTCAATCCGGCGATCATCTTCAACTCGGCGATCTACGGGCAGGTCGACTCGATCTCGGGCGGCTTCGCCCTGCTCGCGGTCTATCTGCTGCTGCGCAGCGACGACGCTGCCGGCGCGCTCGAAGGCAAGCCGAGCTGGTTCGTCGTCGCGGCTTGGATCGCGTTCGCGTACTCGCTGCTCATCAAGCCGCAGACGGCGGCGGTGCTGCTGCCGCTCTTCGTTGCGTTTGCCTTCGTCGACCCGGCCAAGCGGCGCGCGCGCCTCTTCGCGACCGGCGTCGGCGTGCTCGCCGGGCTGGTGCTCGCGATCGGGATGGCGGAGCCGTTCCATACGAGCAATCCGGGCGAGGCGCTCGCCTGGCTCTACGGCCGCTACGCCTCCGGATCGAACGTCTATCCGTACAATACCGTCAACGCCTTCAACCTCTGGGCGATCCGCGGGCCGTTCTGGCAGAGCGACGGCACGTTCATCGCGATGTTCCCGCAGTACGTCTGGGGCATCGGTCTGGTCGTCGCGGCGGTCGCGCTGGTCGTCTGGCGCTACGTCCAGGACACCTCGCCGCGAGCGTTGCTGGAAGGCTGCGCGATCGCGACGCTCGGCTTCTTTATCCTCGCGACGCGCATGCACGAGCGCTACGTCTTCGACGGCGTGCTCTTCACGATCGCCTGCGTACCGCTCGCGCGCCGCTACCTCTGGGGCGCGATCGCACTCACGGCCGTGCTCTATGCCAACCTGCAGTATTCGCTGCAGTATCTAAGCGCCGTCACCGGGCACATGCCCGGCGCCAACACCTCGAATCTCTGGGGCCTGGGAACGACGGCCTTCGCACTGCTGGCGGTCGGCACGTTCTTCGCGCTCGGCTACCTCTATTTGGGCGGCGCGCCGGTGCCCGTGGAGGCGGAGCAACCCCAGCCGGAGGGCGAGGCCGCCGCGGCCGGCGGCTGGCTCAAGCGAGCCGGCATCGATCTCCCCGCGATCTTCCGCGGCCGCAACTGGTTCGATCCGCGCGAAGGTCTCACCGCGCTGCGCGCACCGCTCGACTACGTCGTGATGGGCGCCTTCGGCGTCGGAAACTTCATCCTCTCGTTCGTCGGCTATTGGTGGCCGACCGACAAGGTCTTCGACGAGATCTATTTCGCGCGCGCGGGTGAAGAGTATCTGCAGAACCTGCGCATCTACGAGAACACTCACCCGCCGCTGACCAAGCTGCTGATCACCTTCTCGATCATGCTCTTCGGCGGCATGCCGCACGGGCACGGCTTGGGCGGATGGACCGGGCTCAACGCGATCGTCGGCCACATGTCCGACGGCGACAACTCCTATGGCTGGCGCTTCGTCGACGTCGTCTTTGGGGCGCTGGTCGTCATGCTGCTCTACGCCTTCGCCAAACGCATTACCGGCTCGACGCTCTTCGCCGCGATCGCGGCGCTGATGCTCAGCTTGGACGGCATGCACTTCGTGCAATCTCGCATCGCGACGCCCGAGGGCATCGTCGTCTTTTTCTCCACCGCCGCCGTGTACGCGTTCTACCGCTTCATGATCGCGTCGCAAGTCGGCGAACGCGCGCACGTCGACGTCCCGGATTGGGGCTTCGCGGCCGCGATCGTGGGTTCGCTCGCCGGCGGGTTTCTGCTGGGCCTGCTGTGCCGGCGGATTTGGGCGTTCGACACCGCGAGCACCGTCATCGCGACGCTGTATTTCGCGGCGGGGCTCTACCTGCTCGCGCGCTACGTCCTCTTCCCGAAGCTCTTCGGCGACGGGCGCCGCGAGTTCACCTTCGCCGACGGCTCCTACGCGCTGACCGGCGCCGAGGGCGGTACGTTGTACGCGCCCGACGGAGGTACGGTCGACGCGCGCGGGAAGGTGCAGCGCGGCTCGTCGTCGTCGAACGAGAAAGGGACGCTCGCCTATCGCGACGGCGACCTGCGGATCGACTACGCGCGGGACGCGAGCGTCAAGTACGCGACGCCGGAGGGGAGCGCGACCTACGCCGCCGACGAGGTGCGTTCCGATAACGGCAAGGAGAGCGGGCACTCATCGAAGCTGTGGCTGATCGCGTTCACCGTCGCGCTGGGGCTGCTCGTGAGCAGCAAGTGGTACGGCGTCATGGGCTTCGGGGTGAGCTTTACCGTCCTGATCTTGGTCTTCTTGCAGCGCTACTTCATGGCGGGCAAGCCGGCCCTCTGGGGAAATCCGCGCGGCTTCCGCCTCGACGGCGCGCTGGTGACGATCCTCTTCATCAGCGCCACCGTCTACGCGCTGGTGTGGGTGCCGGATTTGCTGCGCCACGGCAAAGACGACATCGCCAACTTCAACGACGTCGTCTACCGCCAGTACTCGATGTTCGAATACCACGATACGCTCAAAGCCACCCATCCGTACTCGTCGAAGTGGTGGGAGTGGCCGCTCGATTACGTCCCGGTCGCCTACTACTATCAGGATCATCGTAAGGATCAGAGCGATCCCAACGCGTGCTGCGTCTACGAGATCACCTCGATGCCCAATCCGATC
>DATJRF010000069.1:0-12225 GCA_035505015.1 Verrucomicrobiia bacterium
CTTACGACGTGCGCCCCGGCCCCCGCGGCCGGCGGGGTGGAGCCGCCGATCAAGTTTCCCGCCGCATCGAAGACGGCGAACGGCACGCCGGCGCGCAGCGAGCGGATGTGGGCGAGATCGCCGGCGTCGAGGCTGACGCGCCCGTGATGGACGTCGGCTTCGGTCGCGGTTGCGCGCGCCATCGTGAGCAAGCGCGCCCGAAGACCGGCATGCAGCGCGCGATCGATGCCGACGATACTGAGCGCGGAGAAGAGCGCGGCGGTCGCCGCGATGGCGATGACCAGCGTACGCGTCAGACGCGCCCGGACGCTCATGTTACGGGGTGAACTTCAGCCGCTGCACCCAATCGCCCTTGGTATCCGACCACACGACCCAGACGTCGCCGGTGCTTTCGTCGATGCCCGCGGTGTGGATGCCGGCGTGGCCGGTATCGAGCAGCCCGACCTGCTTGGGAGCGGAGCCCGACTGGAGCGCGTAGACCGTGACGACGCCTTTGCCGGCACAGACGGCCAGCCGCCCCTTCGACCCGGTGCTGCACTGGTCGACGTGCACCTGCGCGTCGGCCGTGCCCACGAGCGTGCCGTCCGGCGTGTACGCCGAGAGTTTTCCGTTTTCGCCGCCGACGATCACCTGATTTGCTGCTGCCGAGAAGAGCAGCGGGTGATTGTCTTGCAGCTGCGGCGTCTTCACCACCTTGACGACCTTCATCGCGCTCGTGTCGACGATCGCGAAGCCGCCGCCGTTGGCGAGATTCTGATAGAGCGTGCCGGTCGCCGGATCCACGGCCGGCGACTCGAGGTCGTCGGCGGGCATCGCGATCGTCCCGATCAGCTTCATCGTCGCACCGTCGATGACGTAGACGTCTGCGCCGCCGTCTTGATCGGCGTAGACCCGCCCCCGCTTGGCATCGTACGTAATGGCATCGATGTTGCCCGGAACGTCGACCGAGGCGAGGACCTTCATCGCGACCGGATCGACTTTGGAGAGCGACTGGTCGGTGCCGTCGCCGGTGAAGACGTCACCGGTCGCGGGGTCGACGGCGTTGCCGTGCATCGGCCCGACCTCGACTTGGCCGCTCACGGCGCCGGTCGTCGCGTCGACGATCAGCAGGCGTTTGCTCGTGGTGTGCGCCGCGAAGACGCGGTGCCGGGCTTCGTCGATGCTGACGTAGTCGAAACCGCTATAGACTTGAACGGGCTGCGGCGGCGCCGCGACGGCGATGGGCATCGTGGATGACTCCTTCGTTTAGTGACTAGGGTTGCGCAGCTCGAGGGACGCGCGACTCGAAGCCCGGCGGCGGCGTCGACGGCGCGTTGGGGAGCGCGGCCGGTTCGATGCCCAGCGTCTTGCAGCTCATCGCGGGCGGCGTGACGTCGACGACGTCGTCGGGAATCTCGGCGCTGCGCGCCGGGATCGGGGGCTCCGAGCCGTCCAGGCGCGCCGGATCGAACGCGCCCACGAGATCGGTGAGAGCCGGATTTCCGTCGCGCGGTCCTTCCGGCAGGTAGGGCCGTTCGTCGGGCAGCGAGGCGAGCGGCGGCAAACCGAAGACGCTCTCGACGAACTTGAGGATCGAGCCGGTATCGCCGGGATCGCTCACGATCGCGCCGCTGCGCGCGAACGGCGAGATGACGATGAAGGGCAGGCGCTGGCCGTCGCCGCAGGGATGGCCGTCGGCGCAGCGCTCGAACTGCGGCGGCGGCACGTGGTCGTAGAAGCCGCCCGCATCGTCCCACGTGATGACGATCGCGGAATCGTTCCAGTACTTGCTGCGCGCGATCGCGTTGACGAAGGTTGCGACGAACGCTTCGGCGACCTGGCTATCCGAGTCGCCGGCGCCGGGATGATCGTCGTCGCCGCGATAGTGGGCTTGGACGTAGGGATCGGGATTGGCCGGCTTCCACGGAAACGACGTCTGCGACGCGCCCTTGATGTAGAAGACCCCGCGATCCGGGAGCGTGCCGTCGTGCAGCGCATCCAGCATGGCGTGCATTTCGTGGACGTTCTTCCAGAAAACGTCGTTGTGGCGCAGGTAGGCGAAGTACTGCGGGCCGTTGTGATGCGCTTCGTAGCCGGGCTTCGCGCTGGTCGGCGAGACGTACCCTTCTTGATACCATCCCCACGGGATCGGCGCGCGCCCGCTGCCGGCGACCGACGCCAGATCCTGGCGGACCCCTTGCGTATCCGCGGTCGCGTCCTTGTCGCTCGTACCGCCGAGCGCGAGCATCAGCGTCGCGTAGCGTTGGGGGATCTGATTGGCTTTGTCGGGCGTCTCGCTATAGGGGCCGAACGCCGGATCGTCGTCGTCGGTGATCGGAACGCCCGGGCCGGCGTTGCCGGGGGCGGTCGCCTGCGTGGGGTTGCGAGCCCACTGCGTCTGCCCGGCCTGGGCGGCGATGACTTCGACCGCCGCCGGCGTCGAGGGGCCTGTCATGCCCTGGAAGATGTGATCGAAGAGGGCAAAGGCGTGCGCGTACTTCCAGAGATACGGAATCGTGTCGCAGTCGTAGTGCGCCATCGTGAGCATTCCGACCGCGCGCGCTCCGGCGCTGCCGGCGCCGAACTTCTTGGCGGAGACCGCCTCTTGCTCGGCGACGAAGCGGTCCATCTTTCCGCCGTCGATCTTCGCGATGACCACGCTGCGGTTTTGCGAGGGGCCTTCGACGTCCGGGTCGGTAATGCGAAACGGCTCGATCCACGTCTTGCCGATGGGGTCGTACTGCCGGAACCCGTGCGCCTGCGCGAGCGGGCTCGCCAGGTTTTCCGCCCCGGGATAGGTCCCGAAATAACTGTCGAACGAGCGGTTTTCCTGATAGATCACAAAGACGTGCTTGATGCGATGCCGCAGCAGCGCGAGTTCCGCGGCGGAAGAACTCACCGTACCGGCACCCGGTGCGGGCAAAGCGGAGCCGGCGAATGCCATCACCGTCACACCGGCGGCGAGGCGCGAGAGTTTTTTGCCGAAAATCACGTCCGCTACCATACCTCGCGTACATGAACGCTAGATGAACGTACCGTTATCAGTGCCGTTAATGCTCCGATAACGGATCTATAAGCGCGCTTGCTTATCGTCGGAGCATGATGTTGAACGCAACCGTCCGTTCTCGCGTGCTCGCGTGCGCCGCGCTTCTTGCGATCTTCGCGGCACCGCTGGGCTCGCCCGCCGCATCCGGGACGACCGTCTCCGGCCAAATTCTCGACGTGCAGGGTGGGCTTCCGGTCTCGGGTGCCAAGGTCGACCTGGACCGCGGGGAGACGGTGGTAGCGTCGACCACGTCCGATGCAAACGGAAGCTTCGTCTTCCGGGACGTCGCGGCGGGCGACTACAGCCTGCTCTTCCGCGCGAGCGGGTACCAGACGACGCGCAGCGCCCTGCTGGTGCAGGCGGGCCAGCCCTCCGTGAGCCTTCAGGTGGCGGTCAACCGCGAGGCGACGGGCCTCAAGCAGATCGTGCAGGTAGCCACCACCGGGCGCGCCGCACTGCAAACCTCCTCGACCATCAACACCTACGTCGACGCCTCGCTGATGCAGAGCGAGAACTACCAGCGCCTCGGCGACCTCCTCACGACGGTACCCGGCGTCATCACCTCCACGAGTTCCTCGGCCGGCGACGACATGACGCTCTCGATTCGCGGATTCGATCCGACCGAGACGGCCACGCTGCTCGACGGCCACCCGATCGGCCCGATCGGTGCGTTCGGGCGAGGATACAACTATAACGTCTCGCCGTTTTGGGGCCTCTCCGGCGCGACCGTCGTCTTCGGCTCCGGTGCGACGGGCCTGTTCGGCGCGACGACCATCGCCGGCGCGGTGAATTTCCAGACGATCAACCCGACGCCGCAGAACCACGTTTCGGTTACCGAGGGCGTCGGCAACAACGACAAGCTCATGACGGGCCTGCTCGGAACGGGGACGCTCGGCAAACTCGGCTACGCGGTCGCGTGGGGCGTGCAAGGCACGACCGGAAACTTCCCAGGCGGCGCGATCACGCAGACGGCCCTGCTGCAGTCGAGCGTGGTACATCCCGGGTTCAAGGGCAACGGGCCGAGCCCGCAGGCGAGCCCCCCGCCGCCCGATCTCACCACCGAAAACGTTGCGAACGGCCTCAACACCTACTACGTGAGCGGCCAGTACTCGCAGTACAACTTCGTCGGAAAGCTCAACTACGCGTTCTCACCCAGGACCTCGCTGCAGTTCACCTCGTATTCGGCCAACGACTGGTCCAACTCGACGGGCGAGGGCGACAACGATTACGAGACGTACCCCTACGTCTTTTATGGAGCGCAGCAGATCCTGGCCGGGATCGACTCGAGCCCCGGGAAGCTGAACACGATTCTCGTCAACGGCAAGCCTCGCTCGTGCTACAACAGCATCGCCGTCTTGGTGAACGCGGCACCCGGCTACACCTGCATGAACGCGCGGCAGTACGCCAACGCCTTCACGGGCCCGTTCGGAGGCAGCATCGAGCGCTGGCGCACGCTCGGCAACCAAGACTACGACCTGCGCGCCACGCAGCAGCTCGGCGCGGGCACGATCACGCTGGAAGGCTACGCGGACGCCTATAACAACAACTTGCAAAAAGGCCCGGGCCAGGTGCTCGGCACCTACACGCAGTACGGCCCCGGACCCTATTACTTGTACTTGTTCCACAACCGCGGCTACCTGCTCAGCGACGACTTTGCCTCGGCGCACAACGACTTCGCTTTCGGTTACACGTGGCTTCATCAGGCCGATACCAACGGGCAGTTCCCGTACACGCTCAACAACGGCAACTCGTACAACGTCTTCGGTACCTATCCCGAGCTGGATCTGGCGACGGCGAGCTACTTCCTGCGCGACGGCTGGACGCCCAGCGACAAGTTCTCCGCCTTTGCCAGCCTCTGGCTGCAGCGGTCGCTGGACACTTCGACGACGAACTTCGACCCGCGGTTGGCGCTGGTCTATCGCCCCGATTCGAACGACGTCGTTCGCGTGGCGGCGGGCCGTTCGTACAGCGAGCCGGACCCCTCGCTCATCGTCCTGGAACCGCCGCAGTACGGTGCGCCCTCGAGCGTCAACTGCCCGCCGACCACGAGCGGCTCGCTCGCGTTGACCTCGATCGCCTCGGTGGCCAATCCGGATCTCAAACCCGAAGACGCGCAAGACGTCGAGCTCGCCTACGGCCACCGTTTCGACGCGACGACGAACATCCAGGCCGACGTCTATCAGTCCTGGGAGGGCTCGGCGCTCCTGAGCGGCTCGGTGCCGATTACGAGCATTCCGCAGATCGTCGTCCCGCAGCATCTGATCGACCAGTACCTCGCGCGCCTCGAGAGCTGCCCCGGCCTGCATCCGACGATCGACAGCCTGGCGTTCTCGACGACGTACAACGCCACGTCGGCCCGCTATCGCGGCATCGTGCTCAACGGCAACGTCGGCGTCGCGCGCAACGTCACGTTCAACGCGGGCTACACGATTCAGTCGGCGGCCTATCTGGGCGTCGCGCAAGACATCCTGCAGGCCAATACGAACCTGCTCGACGGCGGTCAGATCCAGGGAATTCCGTTGCGCCAAGGCACGGCCGGCCTCTCCTGGCAGACGCGCAGCGGCTTCGGCGCGCGCATGGACGCGAACTACATCGGCGAGAACAACTCGTGGAGCCGCCCCACCACCTGGTTCGCCAACGGCAGCCTATCGCAAAGCTCGGGCCAAACCACCGTCGCGCTGGGTATCTACAACATCTTCAACAGCGGCGCGCAAAACTACGGCCTGATCGGCGAAGGCGTCTACGTCCCGCAGAACTACTATGGTCTCGCCGCGCAGGGCGGCGCCACCAGCGCCGTCGCACAAGGCACCGAGGAGTTCGGCCTCCTCTTCCGCACCTACTGGCTCACCGTCAAGTTCAGAATATAAGCGCGGGCGAGCCGCGCGAGGACCCCTATTTCTTGGCGGAGCCTTCGTAGGGTTTCTGAACGTAGGTATACTTTTCGCCGCAGATGCGGCACACGTTCAGCGGGCTGCCGAAGTGCTCGTGCGGGGCGTACTCTTTGACGGCTTTGGCACGCTTTTTGGGAACGACGGGGGATTCGATGATGATCGCTCGATCTCGCTCCCGAGGCTGGGAGCCGCATGCCTCCGGGATTGAAGGCATCGTTTCCCTTCTTCGCGCCCACCCGCACCCGGGCCTGGCCCGTCGATTCGGGGCTAGATCGTCAGCGCTACGTCGAACGCTTCCGCGACCGTGGAGATATCCGGCGGCGAGGGGACGGGCGGTAAGCCGTAGCGCTGCACGATCTCGTCGTAGGCGGCCTGGGCGGACGGCGAGCGGCGGCGGTGCTGCGCGTGGTGGTAGGCCTCGGTGAAGGCGTGCAGGCGCAGCGCGATCTCGCGCTTGTCGCGGCGGCAGGCGGCTTCGACGTAGGCGTCGATCGCGCCGGCGGTCGCGCCGGGTTTGGAGCGGCGCCGCAGCGCGCGCACCACGTCGAGCAGCCGAGCTAGCGCCTCGTCGACGTTGTTGCGCGAGAGCTCGAACTTCGTCGAGCGCAGCATGACGCTCTCGAAGCCGTAGTGGAAATCGCCGGCACGCAGCGAGCGCACGATCTTGCCGAAGAGCCGCGCCGCTTCGTCGTCGTCGCCCTGCCGCCAGGCGATGTTGGCCTGCAGCACGCGCAGCGCGCTCTGCAGCTGGACGTCTTCGCCGGCGTTGGCGACCGCGAGACCGTTGCGAACCGCCTCCTCGGCGCGATCGAGCTCGCCGCGCTCGAGCGCGCGTTTGGTCAGCACGTAGGCGACGTAGGCGTCGTGGCTGTCGCTATGGCTCTCGAGCCAAGCCGAGAGGCGCTCGAACGTCGGAAACTGGCCGAGGATGAACGCCATGTGCGCGGCCATCGCGGTGACGCGCAGGCGCAGCGGCATCGGGACCGCCCCACCCTCGCCCGCGCTCATGCCGAACTCGAGCATGCGCCGCTGACGGGCCTCGTCGGGAAGCCCGCGCACGTAGGCCATTCCCTGCCGCGCCAGCAGCTCGGCTCCGGCCGCCAGATCGCCTTCGCTCATCGCCCAGTCGAGCACCGCTTCGACGTTCTGCCTGTGCACGGAGGCCGGGGCCGATGCGAAGTAACGCGCGAAATCCTGTAGCGCCGATCGCCGGTCGCCGGAATCGTGCAGCCGCTCGCGCAGGAAGTCGTGCAGCGCCTCGGGGACGCGCACGTTGGGCGGATCGCCCGGCTCGATGACGAGCATCGCCTCGTCGGCGAGATCGTCGAGAACCTGCCCCGAGCCTTCACCGCAAACCGCGCGCGCCGCTTGCCACGAACACCCGCGAGCGAAGACGGCCAGGCGCCCGAGCACGCGCTGCTCGGCGCTCGAGAGGGTGCGATAGCGCTCGGTCAGCAGTTCGAGCTCGATCGCGCGCGGTACGCCGCGCAACGCCTGCACGCGCTCGCGCGCTTTGGACGGCTCCCTCTCGGGATGCACGCCGGCCTCGAGCGCGCACTGTTCCCAGAAGGCGAGCGCGTCCTCGGGCGAGAGCGGCCCGGGCGCGTAGAGCTGCTCGCCGTCGGTCCCGAGCGGTTCGCGGCAGGTCGCGAGGATGCGCATCCCGGGCGTGCCGATCGTCTCGGTCGCGAAAGCGGTCGCGCCCTCGCGCACGCGATCGCAGCCGTCGAGCAGCAGCAGCAGCGCCGACTCGCCCGACGGATCGGCGGTGAGCGCTTGTGCGACGCAGGCGCCGACCTCGTCGTCCGTTCCGCAGGCGGTCAGGTCGACGTAAATCGCGTGCGTCTTGCAGCGACGGGCGTGTTCGAGCGCGAGCGCGCTCTTGCCGATGCCGGCGGCGCCGACGATCGTGATCAGCGGCGCCGTAAGCTTTGCGAGCTCTGCGAGTTCGCGTTCGCGCCCGACGAACGGATGCATCACCGGCGGCAGCGCGAGCCGCGCCGCACGCAGCGGGCTCGAGCGCATCGCGCGATCGCCCGCAACGCGGTTGCGCCCGGCCGATTTCGCGCGATAGAGATTGGTGTCGGCGGCGTAGAGCAGGTGCGAGAGCGAGCTGCCGGGCTCGGGAGTCGTCGCCGAGAGCCCCGCGCTCACGGTGACGATGCGGTGCGGCGAGGCCGGGTGCTCGATCGCGCGCAGCGCGACGAAGGTGCGGATGCGGTCGCACAGCGAGAGCGCACCACCTTCCTCCGCGCCCGGCATGACGATTGCGAACTCTTCGCCGCTGTAACGCGCCACGAAATCGCCGGCGCGCAAGCCGGCCTGCTGGATCGCGCGTGCGACGTGCTTGAGGCAGTCGTCGCCGCGCTGGCGTCCCCACAGATCGTTGTAGCCCTTGAAGTAATCGATGTCGAGCAGCGCGACGGCGATCGGCGACTTCTCGCGAATCGCGCGCCGCCATTCGGTCCGCATCCGTTCTTCGAAGCCGCGGCGGTTGAGGATGCCGGTCAGCGCGTCGCTCGTCGAACGATCGGCGAGGCGTTCGACTTCGGCCGAAAGCTCGGCGACTTCGACCGCGAGCGCCAGCACCTGCGCGTAGGAGCGCAGCCGCCGGACGTCTTCCGCGTCGAAGCGCTCGCGCGCCTCGCGTATGGCGACGAAGCCCCCGCAGCCGCTCGCCGTCGCGAGCGGCAAGAGCAGGGTCGTGCCGCGTAGGCTTGCCTCGCCGCGGTAGAGCGCATCGAGCGCTTCGTCGTCGGGTGCGACCGCGTCGCCGGGCTCGGCGGCGCCGCCGGCCGCGACCGTCTCGAAGGCGTTGCGGGTTCCCAGCCGGACCGCGCAGCGCGCGATGGGCAAGCGCTCGATCATCAGCGTGGCGAAGCGGCGGCAGAACTCGTCGCGCGATCCCGGCCGCTCGAAGAGCTCGGTCACGTCCTCGAACGAAAGCCTTTCTCGAAGCGCTTCCATCACGGTCATCTCTTTAAATCGTGAGCGCCAGGGCAAAAGCCTGGTTGGCGTCTGCGAGATCGGGGCTCCCCCGCTCGCCGTCGAGGGCGTAGCGTGCCAGCAGCGCGGCGTGATTGGCTGCGGCGAACGGGGTTCGCCGCAGGCCGGACGCCCCCCGGTAGCCCTCGACGAAGAGCATGAGCCGCCGGGCGACGTCGAACTTCTCGCGCAAGCAAGCGGCGTGCAGGTAGGCGTCGAGGGCCCCGACCGTCGCCCGCTTCATCGGCGTGCGCCGGATCATCCGCAGGACGTCGAGCAGCAGCGCCAGCGCCGCCTCGGCGTTGCCGCAGTGCAGCTCGAAGTTGGCGGCCTTGATGGCCACCAAGTCGGCGATATGTGGCTGCGCACCGCCCCGCACCGCGCGCAAAACCTGCGCGAAGGCGGCGGCTGCGGCCGCCTCGTCGCCGCCGCGCCAGGCCAGCGTCGCCCGGGCGAGGGTGAGGTCGTGCTCCATCTCCTCGGCCCCGCTGCGCGCGTACTCGATGCCGCGTTCCACCCAGAGCGAGGCGCGTTCGAGATCGTCGCCGGCCTCGGCGCCGGATATCGCCAAGTTATAGAACGTCGTCGCGCAGAGCCGCGGCGAGCCGGTCGCTTCGGCGACCCGGATCACGTGATCGGCGTCGGCGAGCAGGCCGTCGTACTCGCCGACCGCGATTTTGGCGATGTACTTGACCGCCGTGACGGCGTAGAGGGTATACGGATCCGCGGCGCCGCCGGCGCGCAGCAGCAGATCCGCGGTCAGGCGGCGCATCAGCGGGATGTCGCCGATCATGTACGCCGCATACGTCACGATCGCGAGCACCCGCAGGCGCAGGTCGCGCGGCGCGCCGCTCTCGCCGATCCGGCGTCCCGTTTCGATGAATCGGCGGAAGACGTCTTCGCTGCCGAGCAGCCGCAGGTACGTCACGCTCAGCTTGGCGATCAAGTCGCCGGCCAAGTCGTACCGTTCCATCGCCGCCATGCGTGCGATCGCGGCCTCGTAGTTGGCGCGCTCGATGCGGATCGTCGCAAGCCGCTCCGGCGAAGCGCAGAGCGACTCGTCGGGCAACAGGCCCGCGTAATAGCGCGCGTGCTTGATGACCGCCTCGTCGTACTCGCCGAGCCCGCGCAGCCGCGCCGCGGCGAAGGCACGCGTCGACCCCAGCAGGTTCAGGCGCGTTCCTTCCCGAGTTTCGTCCAGCGTGAGCAGCGACTTGTCGGCGAGACGGTAAACGATCTCGCCGCTGCGGTCGCCGCAGATGCTGCGCACCGCCTCGATCGTGCAGTCGTCGGGAAAGACGGCCAGCCGTGCGAAGACGCGCTTCTCGTCGGCCGAGAGCAACAGGTAGCTCGAAGCGAGCGCGGCGTCGACGGCGCCGGTCGCGACCCGCGCGTTGACGCTCTCGAAGTTCGTCTCGAGCTCCTGGAACGAAAAATCGCGCAGCGCCCGCGCGGCCACCTCGATTGCGAGCGGGACGCCGTCGAGGCGCGCCGACAAGCGCTCCATGATCTCCGAGCCGGCGCGATCGTAGGCGAGATCCGGGTTGACCTCGCGCGCGCAGTGCTCGAAGAAGGCCAGCGCGTCTTCGCGCGGGAGCGGCCCCAAACGAACGATCCATTCGTGCTCGACGTGCAACGGCTCGCGGCTGGTCGCGACGATGCGCAGCCCTTCGACGTCGCGCAGCGCGACGGTCAGCGCCGCCACGCCGGAAAGCACGTGCTCGCAGCGATCCAGGACGACGAAGAGCCGCTCGTGCCGGGTGCGGTCGCGCAGCGCGCCGACCAGCCGGTCGAGCGTCGGATGATCGATTCCGAGTTGGTTGGCGACGCGCTCGACCACGCCGTCGCCGCGCTCGACGTGGGTGAGGTCCACGAAGCTCGCGCGATCGCCGGTGCGGTGCGCGATCTCGAGCGCGAGCGCGGTCTTGCCGATGCCGGCGGGCCCGGTCACGGTGACCAGCCGGTGCCCTGCGGTAAGCTCTTCGCTCTCTCGCGCGCGGCCTACGAAACCGTGCGGCAGCGCCGGCAGCACCGAGTGCGCCTGCGGCAGCGGGGTCGTCCAAATGCTTTGCTCGCCCGCCACGCGATTGCGTCCGGCCTGCTTGGCGCGGTAGAGCGCCGTGTCGGCGTCGTAGAGCAGCGAGGACGGCGCGCGCCCGGTCTGCGGAACCGTGGCCGCGACGCCCACGCTCACGGTGAGGATGCCGTGTTGCGAGCCCTCGTGCTCGACCGCGCCCTCCGCGATCGCCAAACGCACGCGGTCGCAGAGCGCGAGCGCGCCGTTCTCGTCGGCGCCGGGCATGACGATCGCGAACTCGCCGCCGCCGTAGCGCGCGAAGAAGTCGCCGGGGCGAATGTCGGTCTCGGCGACCGCGCGCGCGACGCGGCGCAAGCAATCGTCGCCGCGCTCGCGGCCGTACGCTTCGTTGAACGTCTTGAGATTATCCACGTCGAGCAGTGCGATCGCCAGCGCCGTGCCGTCGCGCAGCGCGCGCCGCCACTCCGTGCGCAGCCGCTCGTCGAAGGCGCGCCGGTTGAGCGCGCCGGTCAGCGGATCGATCGAGGAATGCGCCGCCAGCCTTTCGACCTCGTCGCAGAGCCTGGCGTTCTCGAGTGCCATCGCGAGCACGCCGACGAGACCGGCGAGCTCGCGCCGTTCGGCTTCGTCGAACGCTCGTGCCGCACCGTCGAACGCAACGAAACCGCTCGCCCCGCTCGCGGGCAAGGAGAACTCGAACGCCGCCGGCTCCGTCGCCGCGGCTTCGGTGCCCAAGACGACGCGGCAGCGCGCGATCGGCAAGCGCTCGGCCATGAGTTGCTCGAACGCGCAGATGCGCTCGAGAAATCCCGAACTCGCCGCGAGGAGCGCGACCAGCTCGTCCGTGCGTACGGCGTCGCGCAGCTCGCCCGCCAGCGTCCCCACTAAGCGAGCGGCCCCAGTTCGTAGATCTGCTCGCCGCGCAACCCGAGTGCGCCGCGAGCGGTCACGATCGTGCGCAGCGCCTCGATCCCGTGCACGGCCTTGATGAACTCGGCCACGCCCTCCCCGCAAGCGTCGCAAGCGTCGAGCACGATCAGCAGCGGCTCGTGTTCGACGCGATCGCGCAAGGCGGCCACGAGCTGCGAAGGCGAGAGCGCGTCGACGTGGAGCGCGCGAGCGACGTGCGCGATAACCGAGCTCTCGCGCGCCTGCGAGAGGTCGACGAAGATTCCGCGCTCGTGCGCTCGGCGCGCGAGCTCGAGCGCGAGCCGGCTCTTACCGCTGCCGGAGGGGCCGACGATCGTGAGCAGCGGCCCGTGGAGCGAGACGAGCTCGGCGAGCTC
>DATJRF010000070.1:0-12235 GCA_035505015.1 Verrucomicrobiia bacterium
AGCCGCCGGCTGGATCGCCGCGCGCTACCAGCCCGACGCGATCTACACGAGCCCGCTGCGCCGATGCATCCACACCGGTGCGGCGATCGCGCGCGCCTGCGGCCGCGGCGCGAAGATCCTCGAGTCGCTGACCGACATCAACTACGGATCCTGGCAGTGGAAGACGCCCGACGAAGTGCACGCTCGTTGGCCCGCGCTCTTGCGCGCCTGGCGGGAAACGCCCGAACTGGTCCGCATTCCCGGCGGCGAGTCGTTACAAGACCTCGCCGTGCGCGCGGCCGACGCGCGCCGCTACGTCGCCGAAGAGCACGCCGGGCAAACCGTCATCCTCGTCACGCACGACTCCGCGATCCGAGCGATGCTGCTGCAGCTGCTGGATATGGGATTCCAGAGCTACCGGCGTTTCACGATCTCTCCCTGCGGCATCGGTGAGATCCTCGTCGACGCTCGCCACGTCACCGTCCAATACCTCAACGCGACGCCCTCCTAAAACTCGCGCCGAAGCCGAAGGGCGAGCCAAAACGGGACGCGCGGGAGATCCCGCGAAACCGTCGGCCCTCAACGCTGATAAAGGAGCGATCCGGTATGACGACTCTGTCTCGCTGCGTGAGCCTCGCGGTCGCGGCTGCGGCGATCGCTTTTCCATCCGCGGCATCGGTCGCGGCGGCATCCCCACAGCAGGCGACGGTTCAGTCTCTGGTCGGGAACTGGTCGTGCGTCACCCACACGAGCGACAACAAAACCTACCACGAAACCGACGTCAACTCCACGTTCGGGCCGTGGCTCAAGATCAGCGCGGCGTATCCGGCACAAGAAGGACAGCCGGCAGCTTCGGGCTTGAGCTTCTTCGGCTACGACTCGAAACACGCCCGCTGGTACATTACGTCCGTCGATACGATGGGCGGATACGGCTCGAGCTATAGCAACTCCAAGAGCTTCGGCGGCTCGCAGTGGCACGACGGGTATCCCGACAATAACGGCTCGGCCGCGATCACCGCATCGAAGAACCAGTTCGTCGTCGACGGCAAAGGCCCCAACGCCCAAGGCAAGACCGTCACCTCCCACGAGATATGCACGCGCGCCTAGGCCTTTGCCGCCCGGCGGTATCGCAAGGAGCTATTAGGAATCTAGTTGACATCCGGGGCTCCGCCTGCTAGACTTCGACTACATTCGTAATAGCAGGGCGGAGGTCCATGTCTCGCAAGAAGTCGCTCATCCTCACCGATCACGAGTTGCGCCTGATGGAGGTGCTCTGGCAGCGGGGTCGCGGGACGGTCGCCGACGTGGTGAGCCGGCTCGCCCCCCCGCCGCTCGCCTATAGCACCGTGCTCACCACGTTGCGCACGCTCGAACAAAAGGGCTACGTCGCGCACGAGGAGGACGGCCGCGCGTTCGTCTACCACCCGCTGGTCGCGCGTGACGAGGCGGCAAAATCGGCGATGCATCACTTGCTCGGCCGGTTCTTCGGCAACTCGCCCGGCGCGCTGGCCGTCACGCTGCTCGACCAGACCAACCTGAGCGCAGACGACGTCGCGAAGATCCAGCGGATGCTCGCCCGCAACCGGGAGGCCTCGCAATGATGAACGCGATTCTCCTCGACGGCCTTTGGGAAGGCGCCATCATCGCGGCGATCGCCGCTGGTGCGACGGCCCTGCTTCCGCAGCGCCACGCCGCTACGCGCTACGCCGTTTGGTTCGCGGCCCTCGTCGCGCTCGCGCTCGTGCCGGTCGCCACGGTATGGCATCCCGCTCCGGCGTTCGCGCCGCTGCCGATTCCGATCGCCTACACCACCGGCGCGACGATCCTCGTCGCCGACAAGGCCGCCTCCGCGACCGGCGTTTGGCTCTTGGCCGTTTGGCTGATCGGTACGGCGTGCGGTTTCTGCCGCCTTCTGCTGAGCTACGCGAGCATCGCCCGGATCGTTCGAAACGCGGTGCCCGCGCCCGAGCTCGGAGCCGGCGTCGTGACCTCGGACGACCTCGCCATTCCAATCGCGGCCGGGCTGTTCAAGCCCGTGATCGTCATTCCGAGCGGCCTCGCGTCGGCGCTGGAACGCAGCGACCTCGAGAGTATCGTGCAACACGAGCGCGCGCACATCCGGCGGATGGACGTCGCCGGAAACCTCGTTGCGCGCCTCGTCGAAGCGTGTCTGTTTTTCAATCCGTGGATCTACGTTATCGGGCGGCAACTGATCGTGGAGCGCGAGGCCGCATGCGACGACTGGGCCGTACACGCGGCCGGCGAGCCCGTGCGCTACGCGACCTGCCTCGCCCGGCTCGGGCAGAGTGCCCGCAGCTCCCGCCTACCCTTGCTCACTCCCAGCGCGATCGGATCGAGGCACATGCTCGTCGGACGTATTGCGCGTCTCCTCAACGGAAAGGTGGCCCAGTTGAAAACCAACTACCTCGTTCTCGGTGCGAGCGTCGTCACGTTCGCCGTCCTGGCCGTCCTTCTGCAAACCTCCGACGGACGAGCGGCAACGGCGCAACAAACGACGGTCGCGTCGGCCTCGTGCAACGCCGACGCGCGCGTACTCAAGCCGGCCATGCCCAACATCCCGGACGCGGCCTACAAGCCGAACGTCTTTGCAAACGCCGAGGTCACGGTCGCGGCCGACGGCCAGCCGATGACCGCGAAGATCATCAAGTCCAGCGGCAGCGCCGGGATCGACGAAGCGACGGTCGCCGCGGCGATGGCCTCGACGTATTCGCCGAAGATGGTAAACTGCAAGGCCGTGGTCGGAGAGTACGTCTTCCACGTCCAAACCACGCGCTAACCGGCGCTCCTGCGGTCCGGCTCGCTCTTCGGCGACCTCGAGGCGCGAGCCGGATCCTAGGGCGCAGATGCGTGGCCGCAAGCGCTCACTCGAGCGCGGTTCGTTCCTGGAGCGCGCGCAGGCGGGCGCGCAGATCGTCCGGCAGGCTGCCGTCGCCCGCGAGGTAGGCGAGCTCGCGCTCGACGATACGCACGCGCAGTGAGTCGAGGGCGATGCCGGCGTCGCGCGCCAGCACGCCGAGCGCGTCGCGCTCGTCGGGTGCGAAGGCTTCGTGCGTCACCTTGGGGCCGCACAGCAAGAAGCCGGAGAGCGATCCGCGCACCATCATCGGGAAAGCGATCTCGCCGGGCAGCGACGAGGCGCACTCGTGCGGGTTGACGGCGGCGTGCCACGCGCGCATCTCGAGGATCGCGTAGTCGTTCTCGCTCGTAGCAGCGGCCTCGGCCATCGTGGAGTGCAGCGGTACGTACGCTCCGTCTCGGCGGCCGAAGAACGCGCACGCACCTAGGCGCATTCGCGATTGCGCGGTCTCGACCGTCTTGCGCACCAGTTCGTCCGGCGAGGTGATCAGCCCGGCTTCGAGCGCGAAACGGCGCACGGCCGCCTCGGCGGCGTGGCGCTCGCGGAAGAAGAGATCGTCGACGTAGCGATCGACCCGGTTGTGAATGAAGCGAATCGAAAGGCCCAGCACCAGCGCCGCGCCGAGCTGCAGCACGAGCGACGTTCTGCTGCCCTGCTCGACGAACTGCCCGAGCAGCCATTCGAACGCGATGAAGGCGCCGACGACCACGAACGAAACGCCGGTGTAGACGACGGCCCGGTTCACGACGAAACCGATATCTAGGACGCGATGGCGCAGGATGGCGTAGCCCAGGCCCAACGGAATGAGCAGCAGGGTCAGCGCGCAGTACTGGATCCATTGCATGTTGTTGAGGCCGGCTCCGTCCGCGACGAGCACGAGGATCATGCCGGAAAAGCCGACGCCGAAGGTTCCCAGCATCCAGAGCATGCGCACTCGCTCGGGGCCGCCGGCGCGGCGGTAGGAGCCGACGAAGAGGCCGAGCGCGAGGAACAGCACCACCGCGAACCATGCGATCTGCGCCGCGAGCAGCGCCGGCACGTTCGAGCCGCGAAAAAACGCCTCGAACAAATGCCACCACGACAGACCGAAGCCGATCGCTCCGATCGCCGGCACCGCGCGAGCGATGCGTCTGCGAATGTCGCCCGGTGTGGGCGGCGGGAAGCGGCAAGCGAAGAGCAGGACGGCGATCGTGCCGCCGACGTAGAGCGATTCGGTGAGCACGAAGGAAGCGAATCGCAAGACGGGGAGCGCGAAGAGATCGAAGTCGACGCTGAGCGCGGTGCCGTACGCGGCCAGGAACGTCGCGAGAGCGCGCGCCGCCGGATCGTCCCGCCGGCGCCATGCGACCAGACCAGCGATCGCCAAAAACGCGAGTCGCGTGAGGACAACGACGACCATGATTCCGGCCGGCGGAGGCGGGGCTCCGACGGCGACCAGCGCGACCGGCGCGGCATCCGGCCGCTCGGGGCGAACCGTCATCCGATCTCCCGGGCGCGGCGCGGTGGCGATCGCTCTCGCAGAGAGCGTCTGCGCGGTGTAGATTCGCTCGCCCGTCTGCAGCCCGGCCTTGGCCGCCGGCGAGCCGGGCGCGACGCTCGAAACGCGCGTCTCGCCGCCGCTGCGCGTAGCGGTAAATCCGAAGTCGCCGCTGTCGTGAAGATCGGCGAGCGACGAGATCGTCAAGAGCAGCGCGACGGCGATCGCGAGTGCGATGGAGAGCTGCCAGAGCGTGCGCGCGCGCATCGGACGTGCTTCGCGCGCGCCGCCGCCGCATCATGCCATCCAAGGCCGGCGAGAAATCGCCGTTGAACGACGCGGCGTGAAGCTCGACTTGGTCGCTCCCGAGCTGTGGAACGCGCTGGGAGGCGTCCTGCGTTTGGACGGCGGCGCCTTCGTGCAGATGCTCGCGCTCCAGCCGGGCCCCGTCTTTGCGGTAGCGATCGTTCTCGCCGCCGGGTTGAGCGAAGCCGTCGGCCAGTCGATCGTGCTCTTTGCCAATCGCGTGAAGCCGGCCCGGTTCGTGCTCGGCCTCATCGTCGACGGACTGCTCTTCACCGGCGGGTATCTGTTCATCGTCGCGAGCGCCTGGGCCGTTTGCCGTTTTCCGGGCGCGCCGCACCTGTCGTTTCGCGATCTCGCGCTCGTCTTCGCGGTCGGCTACGCCCCGCTCGTCTTTTCGTTCTTGAGCGCGATGCCGTACCTGGGCGGCGGTTTGATGCGCGCGCTGCGCATCTGGCATTTCTTGGCGATGGTCGTCGGACTCTCGGCGGTCGCCGGCGTCGACGTCTTCGCCGCCGCGACGTACGTGTGGCTGGGCTGGCTCGTCGATGCAATCGCGCAGCGCAGCTTCGGCAAACCGATCGCGCAATTGGGCTCGCGCATCCTCGACGCCGCGGCCGGCGTCCGGGTCGTCGACGACGCGCAGCTGATCGTCGGCAGGATGGAGTCGGGCAAGCGTGCGGTACCGCCGGCGACGACGGCCGCCGCAGCCGCGGCCGCTCCGCGGCATCCGCGTGCGTGGCTCGCGCTCGCGGGCCTGGGCGGAGTTCTCGCGCTGGCGGCGATCGTGACGCTCGCGCTCGAGCCGGCACGCCAAGCGATCTTCGGTTGGCAAGAGCATCTTCCGCCGGTTGCGCGCCTGCCGATCGACCTGCTCTGGCTCTGCGTGATCGCGATCGTCGTCTCGGCGTTCATGGCGCCGATCGAGACGCTGGGCTGGTGGGCCGGATGGTTCGGCGAGCCGATCGATACCTCGGGTGACGCGGCGGACGAGCGCGCCGAGCGCGGCGTCGCCCGATACGTCGTCTACCTCGACGGGATCGCGCAATCCGGGTCGCGCTACACGCCGGATATCGAGACCTTCCTCGACGCGCTCGCACCCGAGCTGCCGGCCGATATGCGCTTGGTGCGCGGCGTCATGTCGTATTCGGCGATCAACAAGCCGCTCGACGACGATCCGATCTTCTCGCGCTTCTGGAAGTTCGTCGAGTCGATCCGCCTGCGCAACGCGGACTCGCTGCTCGGCATGTTCATCAACTTTCGCAACGTGACGATCGTCGCCGTTTCGGCCGACCCTCGCTACGGACCGATCTACAACTTCGGGGTCGCGGACGTCATCTATCGCGCGCTGCTCGCGCACGGCTACGCGCGCAAGAGCGGCACGCCGGTCACCTTGATCGGGTACAGCGGCGGCGGGCAGATGGCGTGCGGTGCGGCGGGATTTCTCAAACGCGCGCTCGGCGCGCCGGTCGACGTCATCTCGCTCGGCGGCGTCATCAGCGGCAACGACCCGATCTTGGAGCTCGAACATCTCTACCACCTCGTGGGGGAGAAGGACGGCATCGAGCGCATCGGGCCCGTGATGTTCGCCTCGCGCTGGCCGATCGCGCTGCTCTCGTACTGGAACCGCGCCAAGCGCCTGGGCTGCCTGACCGAGATATCGCTGGGCCCGGTCGGTCACCAAGTTCCCGGCGGGATGCTCGATCCGAACGCGCGCCTGCCCGACGGCCGCACGAACTTGCGACAGACGCTCGACGACGTCGAGAGCATCCTGCTCGATCGTTTCGTCTCGGAAAGCGAGCCGCCGCGCAAGGCGACGAACTACGCGCGCTATGCGGCGCAGGCGGCCGCGACGGCGGTTGCGGCACCGTGGGCGCGGCCGCCGGAGCAGGCGGCGGACCGCTTCGCGCCGGTCGCACCGTGGGTGGGGCGCTTGATCCTTCCCCGCCGGGACGAGCGCTTCGGGGGAGCGCTCTTCGAGGTTCGCCACGCGCCGGCGGAGCATCGCGAACTCGCCGGCACGGTCGTGCGGCTCGCTTGGAGCGGCGACGCGCGCGTGCGCGATCGGCTGCGCCCGGTGACGCGCGACGTGAACTTTAGCGCCGAGGCGCGCTGGGCCGCGACGTTCGGCGGCCTGATCTTACCGGTGCGCCTGAACCGCTGGCGCTTGGTGGATCCGCTCGAATCACTCGCCGGAGCGCGGCCGCACGACGACGTCGTCGTCAAGCTCGCCGGCGACGTCGTCGTCGAATCCTCGGGCGAGGTCGCAACGCTGCGCATCGCTCGCGAGCCGGTGCAAACCGCCGGGCCGTACGTTGCGCTGCTCTCGTTTCGCGGTCCCGCGCCGGGGACCGACGACGGCTTTCGCGCGGTGCACTACGATTCGGCGGCGCGCGCTTTCGGCACGCAGGAATGCGTGGTGCGGATGCCCGCCGTCGCGACCGATCTTGAGGGCCTCGCGAACTCGACGACCGTCGGCATCGACCGCTCGCCCGAGAACGCGACCGGCTGGTACGCCTACGGCGAGTTCGACGGTGGCGGGGCCTTCGTCGTTCGCGCGCTCGTTCCGCGCACGCTCGTCCGCCTCGAAGCGAGCGTGCGTCTTGAGAGCGCGCACGACGCCTCGAGCTACGCGCGGCACCGTGCGTGGCCCGCGCTCGTTGCCGCTCCGGGCGCGGTGACCTGCGCCGCCTTCGGCGATTGGCGGCTCGGCGACGCCGGGTTGGTGGTGCATACGTACGGCGGTATCGGCGGGCGCGCGCGAGAGAAGGCGGCCTCGGGGCCGTTCTATTTCGGGCACTTCGCCTACGGGATGGCGCGCGTCGTTTTGTGCCCGCTCGCGGGCGAGCCGCGCTTCGAGATCGCGTACCATCAAATCTACACGCAGAACTCCGACGGCATCGTGGCCGGGGCGACCGACCTCTCGCAGTACCTGGGCGATCGTCAATGGGGATGGCTCGGCGTGCGGCCGGTCTGCGACGCGCTGCTTCGCCAGGAGGGCTTCGCGCACGCGCTCGACGCCTTTGCGCTGCAGCTCGAGGCGATGGCGGCGCGCTATCGCATCGGCGACGGCACCGGCGGCACCTTCGTCGGCGCCGCCAACAACTGCTCGCAAGATTCCAACCGCGCGCTCTTCGCCACGTTGCGCGCGTTGCGGCACGCCGCGCCCGGCGGCGGCGATCCCGCGCTGCTTGCGCTCGAGCGCGACCTGCACCGGGCGCTGCAGCCGTTTGGCGCGCCGCGTCGCGACTGGAGCGAGAACGAATACGACCTGGGAAGCACCATGGACGACGCTCCGGTCGCCAACCTGCTCTCGGCGATCGGCAGCTGGCGCTGCATTCTCCCGCGGGTGGCCTTCGATACGATCGTCGGGATCTTCGCGAGGCACGGCGCCGCCGTGCGCGTCGTGGGGACCAATCATGCCGGCGGCGAACGCTTCGACGTAGAGCCGGTAGTGCCGCTGGCGCTCTAACCTAGGAGAGGAGAAGGCTCGATGGTTCATCAGTTGAGAATCGCCCTCGTCGTGTTGTTCGTGGGCGTCTCCGCGATGGTCGCGTGGGATTACGTCGCCCAGCTCGATCGGGCGTATCAGAGCAACGTTCCGGGCATCGATCCCGGCAATCCGCTCGCCCAGTACGGGATCGAGAGCGACGAGCACAAGGCGTACGTCGCCGCCAAGGTCCGCAACATCCGCTACGGCGCCGTGCTCCTGGAGACGGGCGTGATCACCGGGACGATCGTGCTCTGGCTCGTCATGCCGATCTTCAGCCGCGATTGGGTGAAGACCCACCCCGAAACGTGATGCTGGCGCTTCGATACGCGCGCAACGGCGAGCCGGCGGTGGTCGCCGAACCGGTGGAGATCGCCACCCCCGAGCCGGGCCCGGGCGAGGTGCGCCTGCGCATGCTGCGCTCGCCGGTGCACAATCACGACCTCGCAACGATACGCGGCCTCTACGGCGTCAAGCCGGCGCTGCCGGCGGTCGGCGGTACCGAACTGCTGGGTGTGGTCGACGCGCTCGGCCCGGGCGTTACCGGCGTCGCGCCGGGCCAGCGTGTCGCCGCGATGGCGGCGGGCGCGTGGGCCGAGTACGCGATCGCAGACGCTGCGACGCTCGTGCCGGTGCCCGAGGCGATCTCCGAGGATACCGGCGCGCAGCTGCTCGCGATGCCGCTCTCGGCCGTGGTGCTCTTCGAGGAGCTGCACGTGCAGCCGGGCCAGTGGATCGTACAGAACGCGGCCAGCGGCGCGGTCGGGCGCCTGCTCTGCTGCATCGCCCAAAGCGCCGGCGTTGGGGTCGTCAATCTCGTGCGCCGCGCGAACGCGGTCGACGAGCTGCGGGCCTACGGCGCCAAGCACGTCGTGGTCACCGAGATGGGTTGGCCGCAACGCGTGCGCGAGATCGTCGGCGACGCTCGGATCGTGCGCGTCGTCGATTCGGTCTGCGACGCGGAATCCTCCGCGCTGCACGGGTTGCTCGCGCACGCCGGAGAGCACGTGATCTTCGGTGCGCTGGCCGGTGGCGCACTCAAGCTCGACCCCGGCGCGCTGATCTTCGGCGAAACGGTGGTGCGCGGCTTTTGGATGACCAGCTGGATGGCGCGCGCGAGCGCCGAGCGCCGCGCCGCCGCGATGATGCGCGTCTTCGAGTTGCTGCGCTTGGGTGCGCTGCCGCTGCCGGTCTGCTCGGTGCACGCACTGCGCGACGGCAGAGCCGCGCTGGTCGCGGCCGAGACGCCGGGGCGCCCGGGAAAGGTCTTGCTCAGACCGTAGTCGGGCCGGCGAGTTTCGAGAAGAAGCGCTGCTGTGCCGACTCCAACGCGTCGAGGATGCGTTCGAGCACGGGGCCGAGCTTGCCGTCCGCCGGCAAGAAGGCGTCGTGCCGGAACTCGACGTCGCCGTCTTCGTCGATGACGGTCGATGCGCCAAGGCAGGCGCTCGTGTTGCCGGCGGCCAGCTCGGCCAGCCGCGAGCGGTCGCGCTTGACGGCGTCGTCGAGCGCGTACGAGAGCGTGAACCGCGCCAGATCCGGCTCCTCCTCGCGCACCTCCAGATAGAAGGTTTCGCCGGCGCGCACGAAGCCGATCTCGCAGGTGCCGTCCTCGCTGCCAACCTCGGTGGCGTAGCCGAGGCCGCCGAGCGCGGCATCGTAGCGCTGGATCGCTTCTTCGAAGAGCATCGGCCGGTGGTTCGCGTCCCGGCGCGCGCTCGCCTCGCAACCATGAAAATGACGCCTCGGCGTCGTATGGAAGCGGGTTATGTTTTCCGTAGCCGACGTCGAGGCGTCGTTCGACCGCGCTACCCGCGAGCGCGGCGCTGCCTACCGTGCCGCGCGGCGGATCCTCAAGCTGGACGTCGATCCGGGCGGCGCGCGGATCTTTGCGCGGGTGCGCGGCTCGCAGCCGGAGCCGTACGACGTGGTCGTTCGCGTCGGCGAGCTGCGCGGCGCGCGCGTTTCGAGCCTGTGCTCGTGCCCGGTCGGTTTCAACTGCAAGCACGGTGCGGCGGTCGCGATGGAGGCGCTCCCGTCGTTCGCCGGGGTCGCCGGCGCGCCGGCGCGCGATGCGGCCGACGGTGCGGTGGATAGTTGGATGGAGCGGCTCGCCGCGTTCGACGCGGAGCCCGTCGCTCGAGCGGGGACGCAGGTGCGCTACGTGCTCAAGCTGCGCGAGATCTTCTACGTGCCGCGCGTCGAGATCGAAGCCTACGCCGCAACCGTGCTGCGCGACGGGACGGTCACCTCGTCGCGCGCGCTCGAACTCGGTTCGCTCGGTACGCTCGGTGGGAAATACGTCACGCCGGCGGATCGCGCGATCGCGCGCCTGGCCGCCGCCGGTGCCGCGCGGGGTTCGATTGCGGCTCCGGCGCCCGCAGTGCTCGGCGCGCTGCTCGATCTCGCCGTCGAGACGGGGCGCCTCCACTTCGACGCGCTGGAGGAGCCGCCGTTGCAGCTGCAACCGCTCGGATCCGCGCGGCTGACGTGGCAGAGCGGGAACGACGGCCGCCAGCGCCCGGCGCTCGAAGGAATGCCGGGGCTCGTTCTGCTTGCTGCCAAGCCGGTGTGGTACGTCGATGCGCATCTCCATCGTGCCGGTCCGGTCGAGCTCGGATTGCCGCCGGAGCTCGCCGCGATCGCGGCCGCCTCGCCGGCGCTCACGCAGCGCCAGGCACAGCGCGTGCAGCAAGTCTGGCGCCGCGCGGTCGCGCCGGCGCTGGCGGCGGCGCCGGCCGCCCCCGAATCGGCCGCCTTCGTCGACGACGAACCCGCGATCGCGTTGCGGCTCGACGCGGCGCACGGCTTCGCGTACGCACAACTGCGCTTCGTCTACGGCTCGCGGGCCGTTGCGGCGGAGGAGCCGGCCGAAGAGTTTCTGGTCGGCGAAGGCGCCGCACGCCGCCGCTGGCGCCGGCGCCGCGACGTCGAGTCTCGCGCGCAAGAGCGGCTGCTCGATCTCGGGCTGATGCTGGTCGGCTGGCCGTGGAATCAGCAGGACGCGCGTTTTACGGGCGCTTTCCGCTTCGCGCAGGGCGACGACGTGCGCTGGGCGCAGCTGCTCCACACCGAGCTCGATCGCTTGCGCGCGCAGGGCTGGCGCGTCGACGTCGCGCCCGATTTTCCGATCGCGCTGAGCGCCTCGGAGCCGGAGTGGGACGCCGGGATCGACGCGCCCGACAATCGCTGGTTCGAGCTCGAGCTCGGCATCACGGTTGAAGGCGAGCGGATTTCGCTGCTGCCGGTGCTGGTGGAGGCGATGCGGACGCGCGCGTTCGAACCGGGTGCGCGCGCGGAACCCGTTTACGCGCGGCTGCCGAGCAGCGGGCGCTACGTGGTGCTGGATCCGGCGCGCTTGAATCGCATCCTCGACACCCTCGTCGAGCTCTTCGACGGCCGCGCCCTCGAAGCGGACGGGCGCCTGCGGCTGCCGCGCGCCCGCGCCGGGCTGCTCGATGCGATCGAGCGCGACGTGGCGCTCGCGTGGCGCGGCCGAACCGAGTTTCGCGAGCTGCGCGAACGGCTGCGAGCACCCGAAGCCGCGACCCAGGTGGCGCTGCCGCCCGAGTTCCAGGGCGAGCTGCGGCCGTATCAGCACGGTGGCGTCGCCTGGCTGCAAACGCTGGCACGCAGCGGATTCGGCGCGGTTCTGGCCGACGACATGGGATTGGGCAAGACGGTGCAGCTGCTCGCGCACGCCGCGATGGAACGTGCGGCCGGCCGGCTGACGGAGCCCGCGCTCATCGTCGCGCCGACCAGCGTCGTGCCCAACTGGCAGGCCGAGATCGCGCGGTTCACCCCGCACCTGCGCACGCTCGCGCTCACCGGGGCGGACCGCGAGCCGAAGTTCGCGCGGATCGGGAGCGCCGACATCGTGCTCACCACGTACGCGCTCTTGCAGCGCGATGCGGAGGCGCTGCTGCCGCGCACGTGGTCGCTGGCCGTTTTGGACGAAGCGCAAGCGGTGAAGAACCCGCGCTCGAAGGGCGCTCAGGCGGTACGGCGCCTGCACGCGCGTCAGCGCATAGCGCTCACCGGTACGCCGGTCGAGAACCACCTCGACGAGTTGTGGTCGATCTTCGCCTTCGCCGTGCCCGAACTGCTC
>DATJRF010000071.1:0-22607 GCA_035505015.1 Verrucomicrobiia bacterium
CCTCGGTGCGGGTCGGAACGTCGAAGTCGTACGTCTCGTAGCCGCTGTACGGGAAGGCCTTGCGCACGTCGTAGGCGATGCCGGAGCCGCGAATGTTCGGCCCGGTCACGTTCCACTGCAGGGCTTCTTCGGGCGAGAGGATGCCGACGTCGATCGTGCGATCCTGCAGGATCGGGTTGGCTTGCAGCAAGCCGCGCACGTCTTTCATGCGCCCGGGGAACTTGGCGATGAGGTCGTCGAGCCTGGCGAGGTAGCCGTCGGGGAGATCGCCGTTGAGGCCGCCGATGCGCACGTAGTTCGGATGCATGCGCGCGCCGCCGGCGGCTTCTTGCAGATCGAGGATGTTTTCGCGCAGGTCGAAGAGGTAGAAAAAGACCGAGATCGCGCCGAGGTCGATGCCGTGCGTTCCGAGCGAGACGCAGTGCGAGGCGACGCGCGTGAGCTCGGCGATCAGCACCCGGATCACTTGCGCGCGCTCGGGAATGCGATCGGCGATGCCGAGCAGCTTCTCGACGGCGAGCGCGTAGCAGAACGAGTTGGACTCGGGCGCGAGGTAGTCCATGCGCTCGATCACCGTCTGCGCCTGCGACCAGAACAGGTTCTCCGCCGATTTCTCGATGCCGGTGTGCAGGTAGCCGATCTCCGGCTCGGTCTTGACGACCTCCTCGCCCTCGATCTCGAGCATGATCTGCAGGACGCCGTGGGTCGACGGGTGCTGCGGCCCCATCGACAGCACCATCGAGTTGCCGTCCTGCTTGACGATCTCGGGCGTCAGCGGCGTCGTCGAAAGGCTCACGGTTTCGCTCCACGCTCGCGCGCGAGCTTCACTTGCTCCTGCAGCGCTTCGAGCGTGCGTCCCGAGGGCGGCGTGCCGGCCTGGACGTTGCTCTTGAGCGCGAAGGCCGGGCGCGGCGCGCGCTCCCGGGCGGGTCCGCGCAGCGGGTAATCTTTGCGCAGCGGGTGGCCCTCCCAATCGTAGGGCATCTGAATGCGCCGCAGATCCGGGTGGCCGTCGAAGACGATCCCGAAGAGATCGAAGACCTCGCGCTCCGCCCAATCGGCCGACTTCCAAAGATCCACCGCCGAAGGCAGATGCGGGGGATCGCCTTCGACGCCGCACAGCACGCGCATGCGCTGCGGCGTGCCGATCTCGGCGACGCTCGAAGGCTTGGCCGGCATCTTCAAGAGATGATAGGCGACGTCGTAGCGCGGCGTCCGTCCGAGATAATCCACGGCACCCAGATCGAGCAGCATCGTATAGCCCTGCGCGCGCAGCTCCTCGAGACGCGCGTGGAGCCGGCCGGGCTCGACGCGTTCGATGAGCGCGTCGTCGATGGGCGGGCGCAGGCTCGGCGGATCGATCGCGGCGCCGCCGATCGGGGGCGTCTGAGTGCTCGGCATCGGTGCTGTCCTCTATTTATGCGCGCGCGAGAATTCCGCCGCGTCCGCCTTCGCGGATCTGCTGCTGGATCAAGTTGACCGCGTAGAGCAGACCGTCGGGCGTCGGCGGACACCCGGGAACGTAGACGTCGACCGGAACGATCGTGTCGATGCCCTGCACGACGGCGTAGTTGTCGAAGACGCCGCCGGAACTCGCGCAGGCACCCATCGAGATCACCCACTTGGGGTCGGCCATCTGATCGTAGAGGCGCTTGACGACCGGAGCCATCTTCTGCGCCACGCGCCCCGAGACGATCATGAGATCGGCTTGGCGCGGCGAGCTGCGGAAGACCTCGGAGCCCAGCCGCGCGATGTCGTACTCGGCGGAGGTGACGGTCATCATCTCGATCGCACAGCAGGCCAGGCCCATCGTCAGCGGCCAGACCGAGGAGCTCTGCGCCCAGCGAGCGACGTCGTCGAGACGCGCGAGCAAAAAGTGACCCGGGTTCATCTCCATACGAAGCCGCCTTTCTTCCACACGTAGGCGTACCCGATGCCCAGGACGATGATGAAGACGATCATCTCGAAGAGGCCGAAGAGCCGCAGTGCGTGCATCTGCACCGCCCACGGATAGAACGACGCCGCCTCGACGTCGAAGATCACGAAGAGCATCGCGATGAGGTAGAACCGGACGGGGAACCGGCCGGAGACCGCCGAGGTCGGCTCGACGCCGCACTCGTAGGCCTCGGCCTTCTCGGGGTTCGGCTTCGCACGCCCCAAGAGACCGGGCAAAACGGTGAAGAGCAACGCCGCCGCAAGCGCGACGCAGAGGTAAATCGCGACCGGTCCATACGGGTTCATGGCCTTGTGAAAGTTTTCACAAGCGCGGTCGTTTACCTTGCTACATGCTTGATTGGCCTAGAGGTTTACGACTGTTGGACGGCATCGTACAATCGAGGTATGCGTTTTGCGGTACTCGGAATGCTCTTGCTCTTCGCGATGGCGGACAGCTGCTCGCCGACGCCCAACGTCGTCGGCGTCCAGGACTACGGACAGGTAACGGGTCGCGTGCTCGACGCGATGACGAACAAGCCGATCGCGAGCGCGCTCGTCTCGGTCGGCTCGGTCTACACGACGCAGGCCGACGCGCGCGGCGGCTTCGTGCTCACCAAGGTCCCGATCGGGGATCAGACGGTGACCGCCCGCTCCCCCGGGTATACCACCGCCTCGGCCGACACCGAGGTCAAGAAGGACGCCCCCGCCGACATCGGCTACATCCGGCTGGTTCCGCTCGTGACGCCGGTCGGCCAACCGACCCTTCCCCCGCCGCCGACCGCACCGCCGGCCACCCCGAGCCCCGCTCCAGCGGCCAGCGCGGCCAGTCCGAGCCCCTCCGCCTCGCCGTAAGGCTAGGCCAGGCGGACGTCGGCCAAGTCGAGATCGTACTCGATCGAGCGGTAGATCTCGTCGGGGATCTCGCCGCCCGCGCGCATGCGTGCGATCGCCCGGCGCTCCGCGTCGAGCGCCTCCTTTTGTAGCGAGCGATCGACCGCCACTTCCTCGCGCTCGGAGGTGGCCTCGGCGGCATCGAGCCGCCCGCGCAACTGCTCGATGCGGTGCTCGTACTCACCGAGCAGCCGGCCGGCGACCTCCCACTGCGCGGGCGTCGAGAAACGTTCTTCGAGCGCGCGGATACGAGCGATGCCTTCCTCCAGCGCGCGCACCCGAAGCTCCGTCTCGCTCCGCTGCGCCGCGCTCGACTCCGAGACGCCCAGCCAGTGGATCAGCGGGTTCAGCGTCAAGCCCTGCCCGACCAGCGTGACGATGATGACGCAGAACGTGAAGAAGATCACCTCGCCGCGCACCGGTCCGGCCGAGCCAAGGCCGAACTCGTACGGCAGGGCCAGCGCTACCGCAAGCGAGACGACGCCGCGCATGCCGGCCCAGGCCACGATCGTAACGCCTTGCCAGCGCGGCCTGGGATAGGAGCGGGCGATCCGCGGAATGAGCCGTAAGCCGTAAACCGAGGCAAAGACCCACATGAAGCGCACGGCGACCACGACCAAGCTCACCAGCACCGCGTCGACGAGATAGGTGCGCACGCCGCCGCCGAGCATGTCCACGATCCCCGGCAGCTGTAAGCCGATCAGCACGAAGACGAACGCGTTGAGCAAGAACAGCAAGAGCTGCCAGATCGCGTTGCCGGTGATGCGTGCCTCCGAATCGACGAACGCCGTCGAGCGCCGGCTCAGCAGCAGTCCCGCCGAGACCGCAGCCAGCACGCCCGAGCAGTGCAGCGCCTCCGCGGGCAGATACGATGCGTACGGTGCGAGAATCAGCAGGACGTTGACGATCGTCGGCTCGTCGAGGCTGGTGCGCCGCAGAAAGCGGATCGCCCCCTCGATGAGGAAGCCGCACGCGAGGCCCGTCAGCACGCCGCCCGCGGCGACCAGGACGAAGCCGACCGTCACGCTGCCGACGACGAACGTGCCGGTCAGCGCCGCGGCAACGGTGAAGCGATAGAGCACCAGCGCCGTCGCGTCGTTGAGCAGGCACTCTCCACCGATGATCGAGACGATGCGCCGCGGGACGGTCAACAACGAGAAGACCGCCTCGGCGGCGACCGCGTCGGGCGGCGAGACGATCGCGCCCAGTGTCAGCGCGATCGGCCAGCTGAAGCCGGGGATCCGCCGCGCGACGACCGCGACCGCAAGCATGGTAAAGATGACCAGGCCCACCGCCATGAGCGCGATGATCGCGCGGTTGCGCTTGAACTCGAACCAGTCGGTCGTCCACGCGGCTCCGAAGAGCAGCGGCGGCAGCACGAGCATGAGGATCGTGTCGGGATCGAAGTGCGGGTGCGGCAACGAGGGAAAGAGCCCCAGCGCGACGCCGCCGAGCACGCACGCAATCGGGTAGGGCACCTTGATCTGCTTGGCCAGCGCTGCCAGCGCGACGACGACGCCGAGCGTCGTGACGAGGACGAGCGCCTCGGTCACGCGCGCTCCAGCGGAGCGACCGCGATCCCGTGCGCGCGCAGGTCGAGCGCGTAACCGGCGACGACCAGATACGCTCGTTCGGCACGACGGGCCAGCCGCTGCCCCATGCGCCCCATGACGTCGCGAAAGAGCCGGGCGGAGGCCACCACCGGCACGACGTCCCAACCGACCTGCTCGCCGACCGCAAGCACCAGCGCACGCGACGCGAGCATCGCATCGACGAACTCCGCCGCCTCGCGGTCGAGATGCTCCTCGAGCACGACGTAGTCGACTTCGAGCAGATCGATGCGCTCGGCGATCCGGGCGGCGAGCCACGTGCCGAGCGCGTCGACGAGCAGGCATTGCGAGGCTTGCGCGCCGCGCAGGAGCTCGAGCTGCGCGCCGCGCGAAAGCGACTCCGTTTCGACGGTCCGCCAACTCTCGGGACGCTCGCGCGTGTGGCGCGCCAGCCGCGCGCGCCATTCGGCGTCCTCGGGTGCGGCCGCGGCCGTGGCGACGTAGGTCACGTCGAGCGCGCTCTCGCGTGCGAGGCGCACCGCAAACGCGCTCTTCCCCGAGCGAACCGGACCGGTGATGAAAACTAGCGCCATAGGCGGCGATTGTTCGACCGAACGTCCCCATGCCCCGCCGCGCAGGATGCGCCCGAACCGCGGGAAAGAGCAAAGCCCGTGAAGCGCCGCAGCTATCTCGCCCTCGCGTCGACTGCTTCGTTCCTGCCGCCCCTCGCCGCACGCGCGCCGGAGGGCGTGCGGTGATGCTCGCCACGGTGGGCATCGTCGCCGGCGTCGTCCTGATCGTCGCTTCACTGAACGATCTCTTCCAGTCGGTGATCGTTCCGCGCGCGGTGGGCCGCCGCTACCGCGTGAGCTTCTTGGTCTGGCGCGCGCTCTGGAAAGCGTGGCCGCAGCTCGCGTGGCTGCTCTACCGCAACGACTCCGACCGGCGCGAGGACTTCCTGGCGATCTTCGCACCGTTCGCGTTGGTCGCGCTGCTCGCGACGTGGACGCTCTGCCTGCTCAGCGGATACGCCCTGATCTTTTGGACGTGGCGCGCGCACTTTGCTCCGCAACTGCACTCGTTCGGAGAGGCGCTGTACTATTCGGGCACCTCGCTCGCGACGCTGGGCTACGGCGACGTCGTCGCGCGCAGCGGGGCGGCGCGCTTCTTCTCGATCCTCGAAGCGCTCACCGGGCTCGCGATGCTCTCGATCACGACCGCCTTCTTCTTCGCGCTCTTCGGCTCGTTTCAATCGCGCGAGTCCTTCGTGGTGATCGTCGGCGGGCGCGCCGGGTCGCCGCCGAGCGGCGTCAATCTCGTCGCGATCGCCGGGTACACGAAGACGAGCGGACACGGGGACCAGCTCTGGATCGACGCGCAGCGCTGGGCGGCGACGCTGATGGAGAGCCACCTCGCCTATCCGCATTTGGCGTTCTTTCGCTCGAGCCACGACAACGAATCGTGGATCGGCACGCTCGGATGCCTGCTCGACGCCGCGGTCTTGGTGATGACGACGCTAGACGGCCCGCCCAGCGGCGAAGCTCGCCTCTTCTTCAATATCGGCCGCCACGCAACCGGCGACCTCGCACGCTACTTCTCCCTTGCGCCGCGCGAAACGCGCGTCGAGCGCGCCGAGTTCGAACGCGCCTGCGACCGCCTCGAACGCGCCGGCTACGCGTTACAGCCCCGCGAGGAGGCCTGGGAGCGCTTCTCCAACCTGCGCTCGTCGTACGCGGGCGAGCTCAACGCGCTCGCCCACTTCTTCTCGATCCCGCCCCTGCAATGGATCGGCGACCGCAGCACCATCCACCACCACTCCCACTAGAAGCCGTGGAGCGCGTCGACGCGGTGGAGGAAGTTTTTGGCGTCGTCGATGGGGATGGCGAAACCGATGCTGCGCTCGTCGTCGAAACGGGAGTCGGCGAGGCCGACGATCTCGCCGGTGTCGACGAGAAAGACGGGGCCGCCGCTCTCTCCGGGTACGATCGGAAGCGTCACCTCGAGCGCGTCCTTGCGAATCGAAGAGAGGCGACCGGCGTTGAGCGAGGTGCCCGGCCCCAGCTCTTCGTCCTCGAACTCGTCGGGAATCGGATAGCCGAGCAGGCCGACGCTGCGCCCGATCTGGTCGCCCAAGTGCGCGGAAGAGCCGAGGTGCGCGACCGGCAGGTTGGCGAGGGGAGTGCGCACCAAGGCAACGTCGAGGTCGGCGTTTGCGGCGATCGTCGCCGCGGGCGCCTTGTGCGCGTTGTCGTAGGTGACGTGCAGGTCCCAGGCCTGGTCGATCGCGTGCTGCACCGTCAACACGTCGCTGCCCCAGTTTCCCGACGCGACGACGATGCCGGTGGCGTATCCGTCGTCGTAGCCGTCCTTCTTGTTCTCCGGCGGAATCCGCATCGAGAGCAGGACCACGCTGCGATGCAGTTGCCGCGCGTCGGCGACGAAGGCGTCGTCGGCATTGCCCGAGCAGGCGCAGAGCGCCAGCGCCAAGGCGAGCGCCGCCGCGGCCAATCGCATCATCGCACGGCAGCTTCGGCGAGGCGCGCGCGCAGTTCCTCGATGCCGCCACCCGTCTTGGCGCTCACGAAGAGGGCGCCCGCTTCGTGGGGCAGCTCGCCGCCGACCGCATCGCACTTGTTGAACGCGACCAAGCGCGGCGTCTTCGCGAGCTCCAGTTCGCCCAGAATCGCTTCGACCGCGGCGCGCTGGCGCGGCCAATCCGGGTTGCTCGCGTCCAAGACTTCGATCAGCAGCGAGGCGTCGCGCAGCTCTTCGAGCGTCGCGCGAAAGGCGTTGACGAGATCCTTGGGCAGATCGGTAATGAAGCCGACCGTATCGGCCAGGCGCACGGAGGCTTGCGGCGTGAGATAGACGCGGCGGACCGTCGGGTCGAGCGTTGCGAACGGCTGGTCGGCGACCAGCGCGTCGGAGCGCGCGAGCGCGTTGAGCAGCGAGGATTTTCCGGCGTTGGTATACCCCACCAGCGCCACCAGCGGCTCGCGGTGCGGTGCCGCGCGGCGCGTCGCGCGCTGGCGGCGCACGTCGCCGAGTTGGCGGTTGAGCACGCTGATGCGTTCCTGGATCCGGCGCCGGTCGACTTCGAGCTTGGTTTCGCCGGGGCCGCGCGTGCCGATGCCGCCGCCCAAGCGCGAGAGGTCGGCGCCGACGCCGATGAGGTTCGACTGGCGATAGCGCAGCTGCGCGAGCTCCACCTGCAGCTTGCCCTCGCGGCTGCGCGCGTGGCGCGCGAAGACGTCGAGGATCAGCATCGTGCGGTCGACGATCGGCAGCGGTACGATCTTCTCCAGGTTCTTGCGCTGGCGCGGGCGCAAATCGTTGAGCACGAGCACCATCTCGGCACCGAGTTCGTTCGCCAGCTCCGCGACCTCGCGGGCCTTGCCGCTGCCGATCAACGTCGCCGGATCGATCCGCTCCCGGCGCTGCACCGCGCGTCCGACGATCTGCGCGCCCGCCGCCTCCGCCAGCGCCTCGAACTCCACCAGCTCGGGCTCGATCGGCCGGCGCGGATCCTGCGTGTCGGCGGCGACGACGAGCGCGCGCGTCAGCGCGTTGCGAGCGGCGCCAAGCGTTCGATGAGCCATTGCAGCCCTTGGTTGTAGCGGGGTCCGGGGCGTTCGAGCATCGCGCTGGGCTCCACGAGATACACGCGGTGCAGGCGCACCGCGCGCAAGCTGCGCCACGGCTCGCGGTCGAGCACGCTCTCGAGCTGCGTCGCACGATCGGTGACGATCGCGTCGGGATCGTCGCGCAGCAGCGCCTCGGCGCTATACTCGCCGTAGGCACCGGGAAGATCGCTCGCCGCGTTTCTCCCGCCCGCCATGCGCACGAGCGTCGCGATGTAGGATCCGTTGCCCACGGTCCAAATCGGCGCCGAGCCGAGCGCGACGAAAACCGAGGGATGGCGCGCGAAACCGCGCGTGCGCGCGCGCAATCGCGCCGTCTGCGCTTGGAGCGCGGCGATCTCGGCGCGCGCTTCGGGCGCGTGGCCGGTGAGGTTGCCCACTTCGTGCAGGCTCTCGAAGATTTGGTCGTACGAATCGTCGGGAATCAGCACGACGCGCAATCCGGCGCGGCGCAGCGGATCGATCAGCCGCTCCTGCGCCGGAATACCCAAGACGAGATCCGGGTGTAACGCAACGATGCGCTCCGCGTCGATGCTCGCGAAGTCGGCGACGCGCGGCAATCCCTTGGTCTGCGCGACGTCGCCGGTAAAGGCCGATACGCCGACGACCGCCTCGCCGGCTCCGACCGCATAGAGATCCTCGACCAGCGACGGGACCAGCGCGACGACGCGAGCGGGCGGCGACGCGATTTGACTGGCGGGCCGGCTCGCGCTGCAGGCGGCGAGCGCGAGCGCCAAAAGTAGCGCCGGCGAGTATTTCACCGGCCCGTGGTTCACCAACCAGGAAAGGCCGCCTGCCGCCCCCAACTCGAAGCGCAGAGGCTTGCGCGGGAAGCCGGTGTGATGCCGGCACGGTCGCGCCACTGTATGCGGGGAGCCGCCCGAACGTCACTGTCCTTCGCGGGACGGGAAGGCACGGGCAAACGGCAGAGATCCGCGAGTCAGGATACCGACGCAGCCCATACCTCCGATCCACCTCGCACGAAGGAAGGATTGCAATGTCGTTCCTACTCGCGGCCGCATTGGCCGCCGTTTCCTCACCGTCGCCGTCCCCGTCGCCCAGCCCCTCGGCAATTCCGCAGATCGCCCACGTCGTCACGAGCGACCGCGGCAGCGAATCGGCGGCGCGCGCCGCCCGCACGACCTACGTCGTCACCGCGGACGAGATCGCTCGCGACGGCTACCGCACGGTCGCCGACGCGCTCGCGAGCGTGCCCGGCGTCGAAGTGCAGCGCTACGGCGCCTTCGGCGCAGAAGCCAACGTCGGTATTCGCGGCAGCTCGAACGAGCAGGTCCTGGTATTGCTCAACGGCCTCCCGGTCGCCGGCGCACAGATCGAGAACGTCAACCTCGAACAGTATGGCGTCGCCGGAGTCGAGCGCATCGAGGTCGTCGAGGGCGGCGGATCGACGCTATACGGCTCAGGCTCGATCGGCGGCGTCATCAACATCATCACGAACGGCGAGGCGCCGTCGACGGCGACCCTCTCCACCGGATCGTTCGACGAGCAGAGCTACCAGTTGCAAACGCCCTATCTCTCGTTTCAGCGCACCTACGCCGGAAACGCCTATCCGCTGCCCGGCGGCACGACGCGGCCGAACTCCGCGGCAGAGCTCACCGCGGGAACGCTGACGTTCTCGCACCCCGCCGGCGCGTTCGACCTGGACCTGCTCGCAGACGCAAGCGACGCCGCGCTCGGAACGCCCGGCACGCTGCCGCCCTACATCTCGCAGACCAGCCGGCAGGAGACGCTCGCGCACGACCTGCGGCTGCGAGCCGAGAAACGCTCCAAGCACGCCACGCTCGACATCTCGCTGGGCGCCTCGAGCCAGAGCCTCAACTACACCTGCGACACCCCGGTCGACACCACGTGCTACAACGTCGAGCCGACGCCCGCGCCGAGCGGCACCGCACCGCCCTACGAACAGCTGCTCACCGACGATCGCACGATGCTCAGCGTCAGCAACAGCGTCGGCGACGATCGCGCGCGGCTCGTGTACGGCGTCGATCTCTCGCGCGGCAACGCTCGCATCGACGGCGGTACCGGTTTTTACAGCCCGACGCTCTTCACGAGCGCGATCGTCACCAACGCCTACGCGCAGACCGCCGCCTATCTCCAATCGCAGTGGTTCTGGCCCAACGGCGGCGAGCTCTACGCCGGCCTGCGCGGCGAGCGCGATCTCGACCAGCTCGCGACCGCGCAGGGCTCGGCGCTCTCGCCCTCGCTGGGCGGCATCGTTGCGATCGGCCCGCACGTGCAGCTCAAGCTCAACGCGGCGACCGCGTTTCGCGCGCCGACGGCCGACGAGCTGTTCTATCCTCCGCAAGGCGTCGATTCCAACGACGGGCTCGTCCCGGAGCGCACGCGCGTCGGCGACGCGACCTTCGTGACCGAAGGCGCATTCGGCCGGATGAGCTTGGGCTGGTTCGCGACGCTCGGCTCGAATTTGATCGCCGACGCCAACCCCGCGGCGTACGACTTCGAGCCGGTCAACGTCGGGCACGCCTCGATCGAGGGCTTCACCTACTCGTTCGACGCGCCGGCCTACCGGCACGTCGTCGCTACGCTGGGCGTCACCGATCTCTATCGCGCGCTCGATCTCGACACCGGCACGCGCATCGAAGGCCGCGGTCCGGTGCTCTCCGCGAACGCCGGCTTGCGCTACGTTACGAGCGCGGCGAGCCGCTTCGACGGATTCGGGGCAAACGTCAGCAGCAACGGCGTCAGCGAGGCGCCGCTCGTCTACCTTCCGTACACGTCGACGGTGATTCCGTGGTACGCGCGCTCCGCCGCCTCGACGACGGTCGGCGCGTACGGAGGCTGGCGCGTCGCGCCGCGGCTGGTGTTGACGCTGCGCGGCTTCAACCTGCTCGACGATCGCTACGCGGTCTACAACGGATACCCGATGCCGGGACGATCGTTCGCGCTCGAGCTGAGGTCGCGCTAGCGGGGTGATCGCGCGACTTGGCGGATTGCTGCTGCTCGCGGCGGCGGTTGCGGGGGCGAGCCTGCTCGTAGGGGGGACGCCGCTCTCCGCCGCCGCCGTCGGCGGCGCGCTGCTGCATCCGCACGCGTCGAACGACGTCGTGACGATCGTCTGGCAACTGCGGCTGCCGCGCGTCTGCATCGCGAACGTGGTCGGTGCGTGCCTCGCCGTCGCAGGCGCGCTGCTGCAGGGCATGCTGCGCAATCCGCTGGTCGATCCGTATCTCACGGGCGTTAGCGCCGGCGCCGCCGCCGCGATCGCGCTCGCCATTCTGGCCGGCGTCGCCGCGCCGTTCAGCCCGGCAATCGGTTTTGCCGCCGGTCTCGGCGCGGCGCTGCTGGTTGCGGCGCTGGCGCGGCGCGGGAGCGGTATCGACGCGAACCGCCTGATCCTCGCCGGCGTCTCGCTTTCCGCGCTTTTTTCGGCCGTCGTCGCGCTCGCGCTGGTGCGCGCGCAGTCGACGGATTACGCAAGCGCGATCGTCGCCTGGCTGGCCGGCTCGATGGCCGGGCGCGGCTGGCACGACCTGGCGCTCGCCTCGCCGTACGCGCTGGCGGGGATGCTGCTGGCGCTCGCGTCGATCGCGCCGCTCAACGCGCTGCGCGTCGGCGACGTGCGCGCGCGGGCGGTCGGCGTCGACGTCGATCGCGCGCAGTGGATCATCCTCGCCGCCTCCTCGCTGCTCGCCGCGAGCAGCGTCACGCTCGCCGGGCTGGTCGGCTTCGTCGGCCTGATCGTGCCGCACATCGCACGGCGCGTCGTCGGATCGGACGCGCGCGCGCTCTTGCCGGCGGCTCTGCTCATCGGTGCGGCGCTCTGCACCTCCGCCGATGCGATCTGCCGCGTCGTGGTCGCGCCGGCGGAGCTGCCGATCGGCGTGCTGCTCGCGTTCATCGGCGTCCCGGCCTTCTTGTATCTCTACCTGCACGAGGAGCGGATACGATGATCGCGCTCGCGGGCGTGGCGCTGCGCATCGGCGGCCGTCCGCTGCTCGGCGGGATCGAGGCCCGAATGGAGGGCGGCGAGCTGGTGGCGGTGCTCGGGCCCAACGGCGTCGGAAAGACGACGCTGCTGCGAGCGATCGCCGGCCTGCATCCGCCCTCGTCCGGTGCGATTCGCGTCGACGGCTCCGACCTTGCGAGCCTGGCACCGATCGAACGCGCTCGCCGCGTCGCCTTCGTGACCAGCGACGACGTGCTGCTCGACGCGCTGCACGTCCGCGACGTGGTCGCGATCGGGCGCTACCCGCACCACCGGTGGTGGCAATGGCACGAGCTTCCCGGCGACGACGCCGCGGTCGATTCGGCGCTCTCGTCGGTGGAGCTCGCGCCGCTCGCCGGCCGGCTCTTCTCCACCCTCTCCAGCGGCGAGCGCCAGCGGGTCTGGATCGCGCTCGGACTCGCGCAGGAAACGCCCGTGCTGCTGCTCGACGAACCGACCAGCCATCTCGACGTGCGCGTCGCGCACGAGATCCTCACCCTCCTGCGCGCGCTCGCGCGCACCGGAAAGAGCGTCGTCTGCGTCCTGCACGATCTCAACGACGCCGCCGCCTTCGCCGATCGCATCGCCCTGCTGGGCGACGGGAGGCTGCTCGCGTTCGACGCGCCCGAGCGCGTTCTGCGGGGCGGCTTGGTCGAGCGCGCCTACGGCATCGCGATGGAGACCGTCGACACCGCCGCGGGGCCGCGCATCTTCGCGCGCTAGTGGTGCTGCTTCTTCGCGCGATCGACGTCGCGGATATCGGTGCTGAGAACCCAACGCGTGAGGCCGCGATAGGAGCCGGTGAGGATGAGCACGCCGACGGCGTCGCCCACCACGTCGGCCGTCTGCGATTGCACGAAGTCCGGCCGGCAGCTCACGACCTGCGCGCGCGTTCCCGGCGAGAGGTCGATCGCGTGCAGCGCCAGCGCCCGCGCCTCGTCGAAACTCGCCGCGTTGTACTCGCGCAGACGCTCCGCCGAATCCCAAGCCAGCACCGACGGGTCGTCTGCCGAGCCGTAGAGCACGACGTGCTCGCCGCCGCGCAGCTTGCAATCGGCCCAAGCGCCGGCCGTACAGCCCAGCAAGTAGGCGGCGGCGAGCGCCAGCACGGCGACGCTACGCATGCGACGCCTCGCTCGGTGCGATCTGAATGGCCAGAATCGCCAGATCGTCGCGCAGATGGTTCCCGCCGATCGCGCGCACCTGCGCGACGAGCTCGTCGCAGAGCGCCTGCGGCTCGACGGCGGCGGCCGCGATGAGCCGCATCGCTCCCTGCTCGCGCAGCTGCTCGCCGCTGTCGCGGCGCGCTTCGGTCAAGCCGTCGGTCGCCAGCACGAGCGTGTCGCCCGGCTCGAGGTTCAGCATCCGGTCGCCGAAGGGTTCTTCCATCACACCGAGCACCGGCCCGGTTACCGCAAGTTGCTGCACACCCGTAGAACGACGGACGAAGGCCGAATCGTGCCCGGCGCTCGCGTATCGCAGCACGTACGTATCGGTATCGAGGATCCCGACGAACATCGAGACGAAGAGATACGGGTTTTCGACCGTCTGAGAGAAGGCCGTGTTGAACTCGGCGAGGATGGCGTTGGGATCGCGGCGGCGCAGCGCGATGCCGCGAATCGTGAACTTGATGAATGCGGTCAGCACCGCGGCGTCGACGCCCTTGCCGCTGACGTCGGCGATGATCAGCAGGGCCAGGCGATTCGAGAGCCGGTAGACGTCGAAAACGTCGCCGCCCACGGCCAGATGGCTGCTCGCGGAGAGATATGCGCCGCCCACCCGGCAGTTCGGCAGCGGGACCACCTCGCTGCGAAACGCCCGCTGCAAGATCTGGGTCGTGTACTTCTCTTCCTCGAGCTCGCGATACGCTCGCGAGCGATAGGCGTTGAAGAGAATCGCCAGCAGTCCGAAGAGCAGCAGAAAGAACGCGCGAACGTAGGCCGACTCGTCGATCTGTTCCTGCGTACTCGCGGCGAGCGCCCGGTTGCGATCCGCGAGCTCCGAGCGAACCAGCGTCGCCGCCCGCGTCTCGTAGTCGGAGTAGACCTTGGAGCGTTTGTCGAGATCCGAAACGAGGGCGTCGGGGCGCTGCAGTACCTGCGATGCGATGTGCCTGCGCCATCCGTCTTGGTACGACGCGTACTGCGCGAGAGCCGATTGGACGACCGGGACCTGCTGCGCGGCGATCGTCGCTCGGATCGTCGCCAGCTTGTCGTCGAAATCCAGAACCGCCGCGTGGTACTGATCGACGTAGAAGGGGTCCTTCGTGAGTACGTAGCCGCGCAGCGAATCCTCTTCGACGATCTGTAGGCGCAGCAGCTCCTCGAGCATGATCTGCGCCTGACCGATCGCCGATTGCCGATTGAAGGTGTCGGCGATCTGCGCGCGCGTTTGAAAGGCTCCCTGGACCGCGATGGCGAGCACCAGCACGAGAAACGCCGTCAGCAACAGCGTTTCGGTGACCCGAGCCAACGGAGACGTGGTCTTCACGAAGTCGCCGTCCTGTGCGTCATAGGGGTCGTGGTCGCTCCCTCCGAACCTGGGGATGCCATGCAAGTGGATCCGGGAATATTCAAGTCCTACGACGTTCGTGGGATTTATCCGTCAGAGTTCGCCGACGAGGTCGCCTACGGCATCGGGCGCTGCTTCGTTGCTCTCCTGGGCGCTCGCCGCATCGCGGTGGGACGCGACATGCGCCCGTCGGGCGAAGCGCTGTTCGCGGCGTTCGCTCGCGGAGCGACCGAAGCCGGCGCCGACGTTTGCGACGTCGGTCTGGTCTCGACCGACGCGCTCTATTTCGCGGTCGGCCGATACGGATTCGACGGCGGCGTCATGATCACGGCTTCCCACAATCCCGCGCAGTACAACGGCATGAAGTTTACCGGCCCGGGCGCGCAGGCGATCTCGCTCGAGAGCGGCCTCGCGCGCGTGCGCGACATGCTGCTCGCCGACGCCCTCCCGCCCGCGGCCGCCGAGCCGGGAACGCTCGCGCATCGCGCGATCCTCGACGATTTTGCCGAACACTGCCTCTCCTTCATCGATCGCGCGCACATCAAGCCGTTTCGCATCGCCATCGACGCCGGCAACGGCATGGCCGGAGAGACCGTCCCGCACGTCTTCCGCCACCTTCCTTGCACCGTCGTCCCGCTCTATTTCGAGTTGGACGGAACCTTCCCCAACCATCCGGCGAGCCCGATCGAGCCGGAGAACATGGTCGACTTGCAGCGCGCCGTGCGCGAAGGCGGCTGCGATCTCGGCGTGGCCTTCGACGGCGACGCCGATCGCATGTTCCTCGTCGACGAGCGCGGCGAGCTGATCGACGGAAGCGCGGTCACCGCCCTGGTCGCCGTCAACACGCTCAAGAAGCATCCCGGCTCGAAGATCCTCTACAACCTCATCTGCAGCCGCAGCCTTCCGGAGCTCATCGAGCGTCACGGAGGCGTGCCGGTGCGCTCCAAGGTCGGCCATTCGATCATCAAGGCGATCATGCGCGAGCAGGACGTGATTTTCGGCGGAGAACACAGCGGCCATTTCTACTTCCGCGACAACTGGTACGCGGATTCCGGGATGATCGCGTTGCTTCAAGCGCTCGAGGTGTTCAGCGAATCCGGCAAGCGCGTCAGCGAAACGATCGCACCGATCGACACCCGTTTTCGCTCCGGAGAGATCAATAGCACCGTGACGGACGCCGCGGCAAAGCTGGCGGAGATCGAAGCGCACTACGCCGACGCACGGATCGATCGCCTCGACGGCATCACGATCGCCTACCCCGACTGGTGGATGAACGTGCGCCCTTCCAATACCGAGCCGCTTTTGCGCCTCAACGTCGAGGGCGACACCAAGGCGCTGATGGAGCGCCGCCGCGACGAAGCGCTGGCGCTCATCCGCCGCGCGTAGAGGGACCCCGTGAGCAGAGTCGACGCCGATGCGATGCGGCGGTACGAGCGGGCTCGCGACGAGCTCGCCGCGCGCTTGACGGCGATCGAGAGCCTGGTCGGCGAATCGCGGCGGACGCCGCTGCACCGTACCCGCACGCGGCTCGAGCGCGGCAAGTTCGTGCTCGCGGTGGTCGGCGAGTTCTCCAGCGGCAAGTCGTTTCTGCTCAACGCCCTGCTCGGAAAGTTCCGTTACGAGGAGGCCCCCGGCGGACGGCGGGTCGCCGGCCTGCTCGCAACCGATATCAACCCGTCGACCGCGACGATTACCGAGCTCGAATACGGCGCGCACGATGAAGCGGTCGCCGTCTTCGAAGACGGCCGGCGCGAGCGCATTCCGCTCGACGCGCTCACCCGCTTCGTCGCGGTCGGCACGAGCGAGGCCGGAAAGCTGCACGACGCGACCGAGGACGCCGGCGCGCCGGGCAGCGCAAGCGAGGCTCCGACGCGGGTCATCGTGAAGGCGGCCTCGCCGTTTCTGGAGCGCGGCTTCGTCGTCGCCGATACGCCGGGCTTGGCCTCGATCAACCCGGCGCACCGACGTGCGACGCTGCAGTTTCTCCCCACCGCCGACGCGGTGCTCTATCTCATCGACACGCAGCAGCCGTTCACCGAAGGCGACGCGTCGTTCCTGGGCATCGTGCGCCGGCACATCGACTCGATCTTCATCGTCCAAACGAAGATCGACCTCTGGCGCAGCGAGCAGAGCGACGGGCGCCCCGCTTGGGAGCACGCCTACGAGCGCATCTCGCGCTTGGCGGCGATGCACGCTCACGGCACCTACGTCTACGCGCTCTCGGCGCGCGAGTACGTCGAGGGCCGGCTCGACGGCGACGCGGCGGCGGTCGAGCGCAGCCGGTTCCCCCAGTTCCTGGCGGCGCTAGACGCCTCGCTCATCCGCAAGACCGGGCGCGCGCGATTGCTGCGCGCGAGCGAACGAGCGACCGCGACGGCACAGGACGAAATCGAGCAGATCGATCGCGACCTCGCGATGCTCGCGCTCGGCGACGAAGCGCTGCGCGAGGCCCGTGCGGCCGTCGTGCCGGAGCTCGACGAGCTCGACCGTGCGACGACCGCCGAGCGCGAGGCCCTGCTCTCCGACGCGTTCGCGCTGCGCCGCGGACTGGAAGAGCGCGGCCGAACCCTCGCCGGCGATCTCGAGCGGGCGCTCGCGCAGACGCTCGACGCCGCCGACATCGCGAAGATCCGCGACCGCGAGCGCCTGCACGTCATCGTCGACCGTGTGGTCGCGCATGCCACCGACGAGTTCGCCCGCGAAACGGCCGCGACCGTCGCGCAAGACGTCTTCGCGCGGCTGGAGCGAGCCAAAGCGCTCATGCCGCTGCGCTGGTCGGCGAACGATGCCGCCGCGCGCGCCTTCGGGGCCACGCCGGGCACGAGCCTGTGGAGCGGCGACCCCGCGTCGGCGATCGCCGCAACGATCGTCCTCGAAGCGATCGGCGGGCCGGCGATCGGGTTGGTGCACGAGATCGCGACGCGTTTCGCCGGGCGCCCGCCGGGCTCGTACATGAAGCGCGAGCTCGTCGCCGACCTGCGCGCCGATATCTTCCCCCGCCTGCGCAACGAGATCGTCGCTTTCGCGGCCGAGGTCTCCGCGCGCTTGCAGCAGATCTACGACGATCTGGCGCAGGCGATCGGCCGCGGAACGGTCGCCAAGCGAGACGCGGATCTGGGCAGCATCGAGCGCGCGCTGCAAGCGCACGTCGCGGGCGATGCGGCCGGTCGCGAACGCTCGCTTCGCCAGCGCCGCGAGGCGCTCGAACGCGAGTCCGCCGAGATCGGCGCGCTGATTGCGGCATTCATGGAGCACGAGGAGGAGATCGCTCCGGCCGATCCGGGCCCGGACGTCGTGCGCGGCGCGCACGACGAGGCCTCCTTCGATCCCAACGCCTACGATCGCGGACTGCGCCCGGAACGCTGGCGCGTCGCCGTGCTCGGCGCGCTGCGGCGCGGGAAGTCGAGCCTGATCAACGCCTTCGCCGGGACGAACGTCTTGCGCGACGACGTCGCCGGCAGCGTCCGCTTTCCCATCCACGTGCGCTACGGCGAGCGCCAGCAGGCCTTCGCGCTCGCGCCGAGCGGCGAATGGCGCGAGATCGCGTTCGAAGATGCCGCCGCCGAGGCGGCCGGCTCGCCGGTGCTCGTGCTCGTTCCCTGGAAACTGCCCAAAGAGCTCGTGCTCGTGCACGCGCCCGCGTTCGATTCCGGCGACGCTCATGCCGACGACGTCAACGTCGTCGTCGCGAGCCACGCGAGCGAGGTGCTGTGCCTCTTCTCCCGCCAGCTCTCGGATCGCGAGCTGGATCTGTACGAACGCGTCGCGGAGTTCGGGCGACCGATGCTCTTCGCCCACACCATCGCCGATAACGAAGCGCCGAACGAACGGCGGCACGTGGTCGAGCTTGCGCAGCAGTACCTGCGCGAGCGCAACATTCCGGTCGAGCGCGTCTTCACCGTCTCGGCTGCGGAGTACGGGCAAGCCGCCGCGGCCCGCCGGGCGCCCGCACCGTGGAACGAGACGGAGGCGCTGCGCTCGACGCTCGAAGCGCACGCGGAGTCGCACATGGCGCGTCTGGATCGCCTCGCGAAGGCGCACGCCGCGGCGGCAGGCCCGGCCGAGCGCGGCTCGCCTGCGCCGCGCAAACCTGGGCTCTTCGGGAGACTCTTCGGCAAGGGGCACTAGGGGCGGCCTCGTCGAAGGGTTCGGGCGGTGAACATCACGCTCGGGCCCGCCTTCATAGCGGTCGGCGACGGAACGTCGACCATCGGGCGCCTAGCCGTCGAGCACGGCCGCATCGCGGCGGTGCTTCCCGCAGACGGACCGAGCGACTATACGCTGCCGCCGGGCGCGACGATCGCGCCGGGGCTCATCGACGTCCACACCAACGGCGCGGCGGAATACTTGTTCAATCGCGATCAGAACTACGCCGTTCCGGTAGCTGCGGCGGAATACGCGCGCATGGGAGCGACCGGCTTCGTCGCAAGCGTCATGACGGCGCCGTGGGAGTCGATGCTGCACGCCGCCGAAACGATCGTCGAAGCCGCCAACGAGCTCGAAGAGAACGAGCCCGCGGGCGCGCGCTGCCTCGGCATCCATTTCGAGGGGCCGTTTCTCAACCCGAAGTTCCGGCGCGTGCATCGGGGCGACTGGCTGCTCGATGCGACCGCGGCGCGCGCGCAAGAGATGGTCGACGCATGCCGCGGCGCCTGCTTGATCGTGACGATGGCGCCGGAGATCGAGGGGGCCGGCGAAGCGATGCGCGTCTTCCTCGAAAACGGCGTCGTCTGCTCGGCCGGTCACACCTCCGCCCGCTACCGCGAGGGCATGCTCGCGATCGGTCTGGGATTTCGCTCGCTCACGCACGCGTTCAACGGTATGCCGCCGCTCGACCACCGCGACCCTTCCATCCTTGCCGCCTTCATTCAGGATCGCAGAACGCTCGTACAGCTCATCTGCGACGGCTTCCACGTCTCGCCGGTGATGGTCGACATTCTCTACCGCACGCTCGGCGATCGCATCGTGCTCGCTACCGACAACATGCCGGCCGCCGATCCGGGCTATCACATCGACGGCGGCGTGATGCGCTCCGCCGACGGCACGATCGCCGGCAGCGCGCTGCGCCTCGATCAGGCGGTGCGCAACTACATGTCCTACGCGCAGTTGCCGTTCGCTCAAGCGATCGTCGCGGCCACGCACGCGCCGGCCAAGCTGATCCATCACGACGGCGAGATCGGGCGCATCGCGCCCGGCATGCGCGCGGACCTTTCGTTCTGGGACGGCGACTATTCGATCGTGGGAACGATGGTCGGAGGCCGCTTCGTCTACACCCGCGCCGAAATCGCCGCCTGAGATCGCGGCAAAGCTTCCTCGAGCATCACATCATCGCGCTCGGACATCGGTGGGGCATTCACTACCTGCGATGCCGAGCGGGTCGCCGGCAATGCCGAACTCGCCGTAGAGCGGCGGTCCTCGATAGACGAACGGCCGCTCTCCCGGGGCAGGCGGCGGCTGCGGAAAGCCGCGGAAGAACATCGTAGCACGGCGAAACTCGTGGTCCCACGCCTCACCGAACGTCCGAAAGCGCGCGTCGACCACGAAGCCATCTTGCACGAACGGTACCGAGCGAGTGCGGTCTAGCGTGATGAAGACGACGTTCTTGCCAAAGGCCTTCCCGCCGCACCCGGCCCGCAACCATTCCCTCTCCGTATGAGGCGTGCACTTGTATGGAAGGTAAGGTATCGGCTGGGAAAACAACTGCGCGGCTCGCGCCCCGAAGATTCGTCGGGAGGCCGGCGGGCACGCGCCGTGGTGCGCCGTTTTGATGCCTACCACGAGAAGCGGTGCCGGGCTGGGGCCGGCGTGGCGCGCCGCGCAGCCTACCGCGCCCAGCAGCACTCCTAGCAGCGTGCGGCGCATCGTCGAGAAGCACGATTGGGATCCCATGCGCGTGACTTCGGCGCAGCGTAGGGCCGGGTCATCTCGCGGATTGCGGCGTTTACGCTTGAATCCCTAAAAGAATCCCGCGTCGATCTCGCTGTGCATCGCGCGGTTCGAAAGGAGCATCTCCCCGAACGTCGCGATCGCTCCGAGAAAGAGCAGCGCCGCCCCGGCGACGGTGAGCCCGGCGGATATCCAGCGCGGCAGCTCGAGCGCGAGCGTCAGCGCGATCGTCAGGCTGCACGCTACGAAACAGCCGACCGCCAAATAGTAGGCGCACAGCGAGAGCGTGGTCAGGTGCATCCGCGCGCGCAGCATTGCAAGGAGCGTATCGGCAAACGCCGCCTTGGCGGGATCGCTCTCGTGCAGCGCCGCGCGGCGCGCCAGCAGGACGCGCGCTCGATCGACGACTCGGGAGTGCAGCATCATCGACGTTCCGATGAGATTGCCGGTCGCGAGGATGAGGATCGCCGGCGTGATCATCGCCGAGATGATCGTCGAGACCAGCGGGGACGGCTGCCCGATTCCGTTGAGCACTTGCGCGCCTACGTCCCGGGCGTGGCGGAGTAATCCGCCACCGCAGCCGGCGCGTTTCGCTCCACGAACGCCGAGCGCAACATCATGATCGCAGCGTAGAGCACGACGGCGACGACCAGCCACTCGACGACGTTGATGTCCATGCTCTTGACGATGAGCGCCGCAATCAGGACGGCCGGAACGCCTCCCAGGCTCAGGCCGAACGACGCGCGCAGCGAGTACGCATCGAACTTCACGAAGCGCATGCTGGCGATCGGCATGAGGAAGGCGCACGATCCCATCATGATCGGGAAGGCGGCCTTGATATCCATGCCGAGGAAGCTCACGAGGATGAAGCACGGCGCGTAGAGCCCGATGCCGATCGTCATCAACGCACCCAGGCAGAAGTTCACCGCGATGCCGATCCACAGTTGCACGCCCGCGAGCGCGATCGCCGACCCGCCGCTCGACGGGAAGAGATTGACTTGCTTCGTCTTCATGACGAAGATCAGCGCGGCCACGGCCAGCGCGATACCCATCCCGATCTGCACGTTGCGGCGCGGCCAGCGCGAGACGACGCCGGCGCCGAGCCAAGCGCCCGCGACCGCGGCGGCGATCAGCGAAACGAGCGTGAGCGGATCGACGCCGATGATTGCGATGAAAATCAGCGCCTCGGTGATCGTCGGCAGCGTGTGGCCGACGTTGAGCGTGCCCGGAATCTTCTCGTCGGGGACGAGCTTGAAGAACTTGAACAACGAGACCGTCGGAGCGAACGAGCCGACCCCGAGCGTATCGAAGAAGTTCGTGACCGCCCCGATCCCGATCTCGATCCAGCGCGGCGGCGCGACGTGGTGCCGCGGGAACGACCGCACGACGGCGACCGCGAAGACGACCGCGACGATGCCGAGGGCCAGGTACAGAACCGTGATGGCGTTCATACCAGACGCCGTTTAGCGCGGCGCGCCGCGTTCCCTACCGGGGCGGCCGCCGGCCGCGCCCGCCGGTGCTCGCGAAGCCGCGTTGCTTCATGAGCGTATGGATCGCGGTGTGCGACCCCTTGTGCTCCTCGCAATGCATCTGGCCGCAATCGGCCCGCTTGCAGTACTCCTTGGCGATGGTCGTGCAGCCCGGCGTCTCGCATTCGCGGCGCTGATCGGCCGGAGCGCGCTTCCATTTGCGTTTATCCATGCGTTCTCACGATGCTGCAAGCTCCCGCGTAGCGGCGGCGTTGAAGTACGCCGCCTTCGGATGATGGATGACGATGGCGGCCGTCGACTGTTCGGGTACGATCTGATACGCCTCGGTGAGCTCGACGCCGATCCGCTCGCGCGCTTCGAGCAGCGCGAACGCCTTCGCATGCTGCGAGAGATCCGGGCACGCGCCGTAGCCCCACGAGTAGCGCTTGCCGCGCTCGGCGGCAAGACCGAGCTCGCGGCGCACGAGGCGGTGCGCGTACTCGGCCAGCGCCTCGGCCGCCTGGACCGAAAACCCGTGCAAAAAGTACGACTCGCTGTAATCTCCGGCGGCGTGCAGCGCCTCCGTGCGCTCCGCCGCGGCCGTTCCGACCGTTACCACCTGCAGCGCGACGAGATCGCTGGCCTTCCCCTTCTCCGGCGCGCGCAGATAATCGGCCAAGCTCAAGTGCTCGCCGCCGATCTGCCGCGGAAAAGCAAAGCGGGCGATCTCGCGCGAGGGGTCCGCAGGATCGTACAC
>DATJRF010000072.1:0-7864 GCA_035505015.1 Verrucomicrobiia bacterium
TCGTGGTGCCCGCGATCGTCTACGTCGCGAGCGCGTCGCACGAGCCGGCGTCCTGGGATACGGCCGAGCTGCAAGGCGTGCCGTACATCCTGGGCATCGCTCATCCGACCGGGTTTCCGTTTTACGTGCTGCTCGGCTACGCGTGGTCGCACCTCTTGCCGTTGGGCAGCGTGGCCTTCCGGATGAACGCCATGAGCGCGGTCGCGGCGGCCGGCGCCGTCGCGCTCGCGTACGCGCTCGCGGTCGAGCTCGGAGCGCCGCGGCCGGTCGCGCTGCTCGCGAGCCTCTGGCTCGCCTTCACCCACGATATCTGGCAACACGCCGCGCGAGCCGAGACGCAAGACCTCGCCTTACTCCTTTCGGGCGCCGCGGTGTACGCGTTCGTGCGATGGCTGCGCGGCGGGGACGGTCGCTGGTTCTTGGGCGCGTTCGCGGCGTACGGGCTCTCGCTGGCAACGCATCCGAACGCGATGTGGGTGCTTCCCGGTTTCGTCGCGGGCGCGCTTGTGGCCAAACGGCGCCCGCACGGCAAGCAGCTCGCCGCCGCGGCGCTCGCGATGCTCGCCGGCGTGTTGTTCTACACGTACTTACCGCTGCGTTCGGCGTACGTCGTGGCGCACGGCGCCGATCCGGCGCACGTCTTAGCCGGCGCGCCGGGCGGCCTCTTCTGGAACTACGACGACCCGAGCACGCCCGCGGGATTACGCTTGGAGCTCACCGGCGCGGAGTTCGGAGCGCCGGCCTTTCTGCCGGCGGCACTCGACCCGGCGCACTATCAGGCGGCGTTCTGGGCGCTGCTGCGGGAGATCGCCGAGCAATACGGCGCCTTCGCGCTCGCGCTCGCGGTCGTCGGCCTGGTCGCGCTATGGCGGCGCGATTGGCGCGTCGCGCTCGTCTTGCTCGCCTCGTGCACCTTTGCCGTGCTCTTTGCCACGATCTACACGATGGAAGCCGACGTCGCGCGCTACGAACTGCTGGCGCTCTGGATGGTGGCGCCGCTGCTCGCGCTCGCCGCTCCGAGCAGCACCGACGTCGCGGGAGCGGTGGGGCGTTTCGCCTACGCGATAGCACTGGCGACGGGCGCGGCGATTGCGTTTTCCGCGGGGACCGGCAACTTCGTTCACGCCAAGGGTGAGGGCGGGCGGTGGATCATCGACGCCGTCAAGCCGCTGACTGCGCCGGGATCGGTCGTGATCGCGGAGTGGCTCGATGCGACGTCGCTCGCGTACGGCGCCTACGTCGACGATTCGCTCCCGGGCCGCATCGTCGTCGGCAGCCAGCTCTCGACCATGCTCGAGACCTACCGCGAATGGGCCCGCCGTCGTCCGGTCTACCTCCTGGCCGATCCCACCGGCTTCACCCTCGCGCCCTCCCAAGCGCGCCCAGCCGGCTCGATCGACGCCGCCCACGCCCTCTATCGAATCCTCCCCCAGCGCTAGCGCGCACGGCGCGCCTTTTCCAACCTCTTTGTCAATGGAATGCCCGGCTGATAGATTTATCATTTGGCCGTATTGACACAGTGCTTGGTTTTCTGTATACAGGGTATAGCCATCCAAGGGTTTTAGGCAAGCCATCCAATGCACCGATCCAATGGATGGTCCGGGTCAGTCCAAAAAATCGCGCACTTCCGGAGGTATGGATTTTGAGCACCAACGATCGCGCCGCCGCTTTGACCAGCACGTGGGCCAACCACCCGCGATGGAACGGGATCGAGCGCCGGTATGGCCCGCAGGACGTCTTTCGCTTGCAGGGCAGCGTCGTCGTCGAGCAGACCTTGGCGCGCCTGGGCGCCGAGCGCCTCTGGGAGCTGCTCCAAGAAGATGAGGCGACGGCCGCGCTCGGCTCGCTCACCGGCAATCAAGCGGTCCAGGCGGCGCGCGCCGGCCTCAAGGCGATCTACTGCAGCGGCTGGCAGGTCGCGGCCGACGCCAACGTTGCCGGCCAGATGTATCCCGACCAGAGCCTCTATCCGGTCAACAGCGTGCCGCAGCTCGTCGAGCGCATCAACAACGCCTTCACGCGGCTCGATCAGATCGAATCGCTGGAAGGCCGCGGCGGCAAGCACTGGTACCTGCCGATCGTCGCCGATGCCGAGGCCGGTTTCGGCGGCCCGCTCAACGTTTTCGAGCTCATGAAGGCGATGATCAAGGCCGGCGCCGCCGGCGTGCACTTCGAAGACCAGCTCAGTTCGGAGAAGAAGTGCGGCCATCTCGGCGGCAAGGTGCTCATCCCGACGCAGCAAGCCGTGCGCCATCTGCTGGCGGCGCGCCTCGCCGCGGACGTGCTCGAAGTGCCGACGGTGATCGTCGCGCGCACCGACGCCAACGCCGCAACGCTGATTACCAGCGACGTCGATCCGGTCGACCGGCAGTTCCTCACCGGCGAGCGCACGGCCGAAGGCTTCTTCGTCACCAAGCACGGGATCGACGCGTGCATCGCGCGCGGCCTCGCCTACGCGCCGTACGCCGACCTGATCTGGATGGAGACCTCCGAGCCGAACATCGAGGAGGCGCGCAAGTTCGCCGAAGCGATCCGCGCCAAGCATCCCGGCAAGCTTTTGGCCTACAACTGCTCGCCCTCGTTCAACTGGAAGAAGAAGCTCGACGAGCGGTCGATCGCGACCTTCCGCGAGCAGCTCAACGCGATGGGCTACAAGTTTCAGTTCATCACGCTGGCGGGCTTCCACGCGCTCAACCACAGCTTCTTCACCCTGGCGAGCGACTTCAAGGCGCGCGGCATGACCGCGTACGCCGAGTTCCAGCAGGACGAGTTCCGCAGCGAGGAGTTCGGCTATACGGCGACCCGCCATCAGCGCGAGGTCGGCACCGGCTACTTCGACGCGGTCGCCACGGTCGTGAGCGAAGGCAGCTCTTCGACCACGGCGCTTGCCGGCTCGACCGAGACCGAGCAATTCTACGAGACGGAGAAAGGCAAGGCGCACGCCGCCGTAGCATAAGCCGCGGGATGCACGCCATGAACGCCGCGCCCGCCGGCTTCGCCCTCCACCGCGATCTGCCCGACGGCTTCGCGCAGTTCTACCTGCCGCTGCACGAGCGCTTTACGCGCGAGCAGCAGCGCTTGGCGCGCGCGCGCGTCGACCGGCTCGCGCGCGCCCAAGCGGGCGATCTGCCGCAGTACCTCGATCTGCCCGAGGCGCAAGCCGGGTGGCAGATCGAGCTGCCGGCGTGGTGCCGCGACCAGCGCAATCAGATGACCGGCCCGGCCGACGACGCCGAGCTGGTGGTTAAAATGCTCAACTCGGGCGCTCCCGGCGTGATGCTCGACCTCGAAGACTCGATGGTCAACACGTGGGAGCATCTGATGCTCGGCCACGACAACGTCGTCGCGGCCCTCGCCGGCGAGCTCACCTACGAGGACCGCAAACGCGGGCGCACCGCCGGCATCGAGCCGAGCGCCGTCGCGATCTGGACGCGCGTGCGCGGCGTGCACCTTTCGCAGGCCGGGGTGGTGGAAGGCGAGCTGACGAGCGCTTCGCTTTTCGACCTCGCGCTGCTCGTTTATCGCGTCGAGGTCGAGCGGCTGCGCCATCCGCTTGGAATCTACATTCCGAAGTCGGAGGCGGCGGAAGAAGCGCTCTGGTGGAAGGACGTCTTCGACGCGCTGATCGAGGCCAAAGGCTGGCAGCCGGGCTCGATCAAAGCGATGGCGCTGGTCGAGTCGCATCCGATGGCCTACGAGATGGAGCCGTTTCTCTATCATCTGCGGGAGTACATCGTCGGTCTCAATCTCGGGCGCTGGGACTACATGGCGAGCCTGATCCACTTCAATCTCGCCGACCCGCAGTGGGTGCTGCCCGATCGCAACACGATTCCCCTCGACGTTCCGTTCTTCCAGAACTTGCGCACGCTCTTGCCGGAGGTGACGCACAAGCACGGCGCGCTCGCGATCGGAGGCATGACCGCGCTCTACCCCAGCCGGGAAGATCCGGAGCTCAACGAACGGGCGCTCGCGGTTCTCGAGCGCGACAAACGCAACGAAGCGTCGTGCTTGATGGACGGAGCGTGGACCGGCCATCCCGACCAAAACGCGATCGCCGTGGCGCAGTTCCCGTACCCGAACCAAATCGAGAAGCGCCCGCAGCTTGCGAGCGCGCATCCGGACCTGCGCCCCAAGCCGCTGGGCGTAGGCAGCACGACGCTCGAGGGCACGCGCGCCGCGGTGCGGACCGTCATCCGCTATCGCAACGGCGTGCTCGAGGGCAAGGGTGCAAGCCTGCTCGACGGCTACATGGAAGATCTTGCAACCGACCGCATCTATCGCCTGATGATCGCGCAGCGCATGCGCTATCCGGGCGCCTACACGCCGCCGTCGCTCGCGGCGATGTTCGACGAGGAGCTCGACCGGATTCTGCGCGAGCTGCCGCCCGAAACGCCCGAGGATATCAAGGCTCGCTACCGGAGCGCGCGCCAGCTCTCCGAACAGATGATCTTGACCGGCACCTTCGACCCGTTCTAGATACGGTTTAGGAGCGTCATCGTGAGCGCAGCGGCCGCAGGGAGCGGACTCGCAGGGCGGCGGCTCGTACCGGCGATAGCGGCGGCGGTGACGCTGGCCGTTCATCTGGCCGGCAATCCTCACTATGGCTTCTTCCGCGACGAGCTCTACTTCATCATCTGCGGCTTTCGTCCGGATTTCGGCTACGTCGATCAGCCGCCGGTCGTGCCGCTGCTCGCAGCGGGGACGCAGCTGCTCGGGCACTCGCTCTTCTTGCTGCGAGCGGTCCCGGCGCTCTTTGCGGCCGGCGGCGCATACGTGACCTGCCTGCTCGCCGCCGAGATGGGCGGCGGGATCTTCGCGCAGGCGCTCGCGGCGTTCGCCTATCTCTTCACCGGCGTGCTCATGAGCTTCGGCACCAAGGTCGGACCCGACGAAGTGGGCCTGTGGCTCTGGCCGCTGATCGGCCTCTACGTGCTGCGCATCGCGAACGGTGCCGATCCGCGCTGGTGGCTCGCCGTGGGAACCCTGCTCGGCATCTGCCTCGAGAGCAAGTACAGCGTCATCTTCTTCGCGCTCGCGGTGCTGGGCGGTCTCGCGTTAACGCCGCAGCGGCGCATCCTGCGCACGCGGTGGTTCGCCGCCGGCATCGGCATCGCAGCGCTGCTCGCATTGCCGAACTTCGCGTGGCAAGCGGCGCACGGGTTTCCGATGTGGGAGCTGCTGCGCGCCGGGCAAACGTGGAAGAACACGCATCCCAGCCCGGGGCTCTACCTCTTCCAAGAGCTGCTCATCACGAGCTTGACGGCGGCGGTCGTCTGGATCGCCGGACTGTTCTGGACCTTTCTGCGCCCGCCGCTGCGCTTCTTGGGCTGGGCCTACGTCCTGTTGATCGCGCAGATGATCGTGCTGCAAGGCAAGCACTACTATCCGGCCGACGTCTATCCGATCCTCATCGCGGCCGGCGGCGTCGCCTTCGAACGCTGGACCGCCGCGTTCGTGCCCGCTCGCGCGCTGGTGGTCGCCGTCGTCGCGACCGGAGGGTTCTTGATTCCGTTTTCGCTGCCGGTGCTGGGCGAAGAGCAGATGGTCGCCTATTCGGCGCGCGTGACCGCGGCGCTGCACCTCAAGCGCGACGCGCTGGCTACCGAGAAACAACAGCAAGTGCGGCTGCCCAGCGACTGGGCGGACATGCACGGCTGGCCCGAGCTCGCGGCAACCGTCGCCAAGGTGTACGATTCGCTGCCGCCCGCGCAGCGCGCGATCGCCGTCATCGCCGCGAGCAACTACGGCGAAGCCGCGGCGATCGACTTTTTCGGCGCGCGATACCATCTGCCGCCGGTGATCTCCGGCCACAATAACTACTGGCTGTGGGGCACGCACGGCTATAGCGGCGACGTCCTGATCGACGTCAACGGCGACTGCGGCCGCAGCCTGCACCTCTACCGCTCGTCGCGGCTCGCCGCAACGTACGCCGACCCGTGGGGAGAAGCGTACGAGATGGGCATCCCGATCATGCTCTGCAAAGGCATCACCGCTCCGCTCTCCCAGATTTGGCCTCAGACAAAGAAGTACGAGTAAGCAACGCCGAAGGGCACCGAATCGTTGAGCGCTCGGGAGGATGTGTTTATGCTCGGCAGATTCGGCATCGGTACGGTCCTGGCCGGCACGCTTGCGCTCGGCGCCTGCACCGCGCACGGCGGGGGCGCCTTCGAGCCGCCGGTTGCACAGCAGAACGAGCGTGCGTCGCCGGATGCAGCGGCCGGCGTCCCGATGACGTTCACCGTGACGATCCCGCATCCGAAGGCGGATGCCTCGGCGGCGCAACGGCACGAATGGTTCGTCGCCGCGACCACCCAGTCGATTCAGCTTTCCATCTACAAGCCGCACTCGCTGCACGACGAAAAACATCTCCTGGGCACGCAGGTCTTCGGGCTTAACGCCGGGGCGAAGGGCTGCAAAACCACCGCCGCAGCACGGATCTGCACGCAAACGCTGAAGCTTCCGCCGCCGGCAGTCGACGTCGTCGCCGCGACCTTCGACCAAAAACCGCACGGCCTGAAGATCCCAACGGGCGCGAAGCAGCTTGCTGCCGCCGATCTCGTCGACCAAACCGTCACGGCCGGTAAGGCGCTGAAGTTTACGCTCGGCGGCGTTCCGGCGAGCGTCGCGCTCACGATTCCGGCCTCCACGCTCGCCGGCCGCGTGCAAACGGCCTCGATGCACGGCGTGGCGCCGCTCTCCAAAACGCTCGGCCTGCAGGCGCTCGACGCCGACGGCAACGTGATCCTCACCGACGGGTACGTCGACGCCGCCGGCGCATCGACCGGCATCGCCGTTTCGACCAGCGCCTCACGGAAAACTTGCGGCAGCTACCAAGTCCAAAACGGCGGTGCCTCCGGCACGAACATCCTGGTAACGGCTCCGACGCCTCGCGGCATCGTCTTCGCCTACGGAACGCCGTCCGTCGCGACGCCTTTCGGCACCGCCGGCTACTGCAGCTTTTCCATCACCGCGAAGGTCGCGGGGAGCGTCGGGCGCGGCGCGTTCGTCTTGACCGGGCCGCAACTCACGGAGTTTGCGATCGGATCGAACGAACCGCTGGCGATCGCGGCGGGACCCGACGGCAACGTCTGGTTTACCGGCACGTCGGAGAGCATCGGCGTCGTCAACCTTTCGAGCGGCGACGCGATCACCAACTACCCCCTGCCCGATTCACCCCGGGGCATCGTCTCCGCCGGCGGATACCTCTGGACGAGTTCCTGGGGCGGCGAGTTCTTCCAGCTCTCGACCAGCGGAGGGATCGTCAACGAGTTCCCCTATTCCGACCCTGAGGCACAGAGCAGCGAGCAGCTCGCAGGAGCGCCCGACGGCAGCTTCTGGTTCGCCGAGACCGGCAGCCAGCGCGTCGTGCGGATGACGACGAGCGGCGGCGTCTCGTATTACCAGCCGGTGACGGCCAGCCCGTCGCCGTATCCCGAGGGCGTGGCCGCCGGGCCGGACGGCAACATGTGGTTTACGGAGGTCCTGCCCTCGAAGATCGAACGGATCAGCACCGCGGGCACGAACGCGCAGGAGTTCTCCACCAGCGGGGTGGCCGCGAATCCAAACTTCATCGTCGCCGGACCCGATGGCAACCTCTGGTTCACCAACTGCTACTCGACCTTCAACCAGTTGGTGCCGAGCGGATCGAAGGCGGGGACGGTCACGTCGTACTCCGCGAAGTCGCTTTCTTCCGGAAATAATCCGCAGTTCTACGGCATCGCGCCCAATGCAGCGGACGACTCGCTCTGGGCGGCGGGAATCGCCGGCAGCCTGGTCGCGCGGATCTCCGCAGCCTCCGATCACACCGTCACGTCGTTCGCCGTGTCGCACCCGGCGTACTGGATTACGACCGGCCCCGACGGCG
>DATJRF010000073.1:0-6681 GCA_035505015.1 Verrucomicrobiia bacterium
CGACCCGACGCAGAACGGCGCCTCGGTCGGGATCGCGCAGGTCGCCTATAACATCGCGACGCTGTGGCAACAGCGGATGCTCGACTACGAGCTGCGCCTCGCCGAAGCCACCAACGAGATCGTGCGGCGCGGCGGCGCCCCGGGAAAGCGCCAAATCTCGATCCGCTACCTGCGTCCGAGGGCACCGCTGGAACTCCACATCCTCGCCTTCGACGACGCCGCCGCGCTCGCGCACGCCTTCGCAATCGGTGCGGCGGACGGCGCCGCGGCGCCGCTGGTCCGCCTCGAGGAGACGCCTGCGAGCGAGCCGGCCGGCATGTGGAAGTCGCTGCGGCGCTTGGTTCCGCGCAAGGCGCGCCGGTCGCAGTAGCCGGCATTTTTTCGCAGGAAAAGGCTGCTTTTGGCAGTAGACGCAGCGCAATAGGGCCCTCCCACAGCCCGCGAAGTATCGACACGAAAGGAACCCATGAACAAGGTCGACTTAGTCCGCCATGCGATGGAACGGCACGAGCTGTCCCGCAAAGATGCCGTCGCGCTGGTCGACGGTCTCTTCGAAGACATCACGAACGCGGTGGTCACCGGCGAACCGGTCAAGATTCCCGGCTTCGGGCAATTTAAAGTACGCGACCGTGCGGCGCGAATCGCACGCAACCCGGCGACCGGCGAACCGGTCAAAGTTCCCGCGAAGCGCGTCTTCAAGTTCCTCCCCGCCAAAGCGCTCAAAGAGGCCGTGATGGCGAAGCGGGGATCGCGAGGCGCCGCCAAGCCGGCGGCACGCAAGGCCGCCAAGCCGGCCGCGCGCAAGAAGGCGGCCCCGAAGAAGGCCGCGGCCAGACCGGCGGCGCGCAAGAAAGTTTCGAAAGGCGCGAAGCGGCGCTAGAGCCGCCTTCTCGTTACGGGCCGGGCGATTCGCCCGGCCCGTTTTCTTTTGCCACGTAGCCGCGCTCTTCGAGCGCACGCAGCACCTTCGCGACGCTCTCCGCGACGCTCTCGCGGTCGGTATCGACGACGACGTCGGGCCGCTGCGGTTCTTCGTACGGATCCGAGATGCCCGTGAAATGCTTGAGCTCGCCGCTGAGCGCGCGTACGTACAAGCCCTTGACGTCGCGCCGGATCAGCTCTTCCATCGAACACCGCACGTAGACTTCGACGAAGCTGCCGATCCGCGCTCGAGCGGCTTCCCGGGCCTGGGCGTACGGCGAGATCGCCCCGCTGATGACGGCCGCTCCGTGCCGGACGAGCAGCGCTGCAACGAACGCAATCCGCGCGATGTTGGCGTCGCGATCCTCGCGGCTATATCCGAGCCCCTTGGAAAGCAGCTTGCGGATCTCGTCGCCGTCGAGCACGTCGACGAGCCGCCCGCGGCGCACGAGCTCGGCCGCGAGCGCACCCGCAATGGTCGTCTTTCCCGAGCCCGAGAGCCCGGTCAGCCAAACCGCAAACCCCTGCGGCACGTCAGATCATCCGCGTCCCGACGACGACGAGCGTCACCGCTACGACCGGGCGCAGATAGCGCTGCTCGAGCTTTCCACAGAGTTTGCTGCCGATATAGACGCCGGGGAGCGAGCCGACGAGCAGATTGAGCACGAGACCCAGATTGACGTCGCCCATGCTCCAGCGGCCGGCGGCGGCGGTCGGAATGAGAAACGCGGCGAAGGCGATGTCGGAGCCGACCAGCTCCTGCAGTCCGACCATCGGCAGCGCGAGCGATAGGAGCGGAAGCGTTACCGAACCGCTGCCGATCGAGGTCGCCGTCACGATCAGCCCGACCAGCGCTCCGATCGCGATCACGCGCCCGCGCTGCGCGCCGCTCCAAGCAAAGCGCTCCTGGACGCGCGTCTCCCGGCGTTTGATGAACGGGCGCACCAGCATGATGGCGGCCGCGAGGAAGAGGGCATAGCCGATCGCGCGGCGCGTCCAGTGCGTGATGAGCAGGACGTCGAGGTGCGAGCGCATCCAGTACAGCGCGAGCACCCCCACCAGCGCCGCCGGAATGCCGCCCCAGAGCAGCGCTTTGACGATCTCCCAGTTGACGGTGCGCTGGCGATTGTGCAGGTAGGCGCCGTAAAGCTTCGTCGGGACGCTGTAGAGCAGGTCGCTTCCAACCGCGATGAGCGGGTTGACCTTGAGCGCGAGCACCAGCAGCGGCGTCATGATCGCCGCTCCGCCCACGCCGGTGAGCCCGACGATCGTTCCGACCCCGAGGCCGATGAGGATGAGTTCCCAATGCATGCGAGCGTCCCGTCAGCCGGCCAAGGAATCGGCGCCGCACGCGGCGGCGCTCAGTTTGCGTGCCAAATCGTTTGCCTGCGCGCGAATCTCCGGGATCGCGGTCGTCTCGATCAACGTGCCGAAACGCACCGGGCCGATCGCGTAGAGAGGCGCGGCGACACCTCCGGATACGCAGAGCGCGCCGTCGTCGCGCGTCTCGATACCGACGCCGAGCGGATGCGGCACCATCAGCCCGCGCTGCAGAAGCCGGTCGATCAGCGGATTGCCGAGCCTGCGCACGTCGTGTTCGGGTCCGCTGCAGTTGATCGCGCGCGAGGCTTGGATCGTGATGCGCTCGCCGCTGCCGCGCACGCGCAAGGGCACCCGCAGCGAACGCGCGGTCGCCGCGAGTTCTCCGGTCCGCCCCGCCAGCATCCGCAGCGTTCCCGCCGCGATCTCGGCGGCGATCGCCCGCGCTACTTCGGGCGCCATGCGATGGCGGTGGATCGTCCAGTACGGCATGAGGTGGCGCAAGAAGCGGCGCTTCTCGGCCAGCGGCATCCGTTGCCAGATCGCATTGCTTTGCGGCCGCACCGCGTCGACGCGCGTCCGCCAGTCCGATCCGCCGCCCGGCGGCGCGTCGAAAACCCGGTGCTCGTGCGGCAGCAGACCGCGCCGTGAGAGCATCGAGATCGGGCCGCGATGACCGTTGAAACGCAGCCCGAGAACCGCGTCGACGGCGGTCAAGCCCGTCCCGAGCAACAACACGTGCTCGTCGCCGGCCGATTCGAGCGCTCCCGCCTCCCACGCCGAGGCGAAGAAGCGGTGCGCGGCGAGCGCGGGAACGCCCGGCCATCGTGCCGGAGCGGCGTTGCCCAGGGCGAGCACGAGCGCGTCGCCGTCGAGGCTTTCGCCGGTGTCGAGGCAGATGCGCAGCCCGCGCTCTTCGAGCGACGCGTCGCAGACCCGCGCGCGAACGTGGCGCAAGCCGGCGCCGACGCAAGCCAGATACTCGCCGTAGAGCGCGCGCGGCACGAACGAGGCGGCGCCGTACGGCTCGCCGCGGCGCGAGAGCCAATCCACGAAATGCTCGGGAGCGTCGGCCAACGCCGACATGCGCGCGGCCGGTACGTTGAGCAGATGATCCGGGCACGCCGTCGAGTAAGCGAGGCCCGGGCCCAGACGCTCGCGCGGCTCGACCACCACGACCGCGGCACGCGGCGCGTATCGCGCGATCGCCGCCGCCAAGATGGTTCCGCTCGCGCCGCCGCCGGCGATAACGACCGTGGCGTTACGCATCGGCGGGCAGCTCCGCGACTCGAGCTCGCCAAGCGCCGTCTTCGCCGGCGACGTACGACCGGCAACGCCGCAGATCGCCGGCGTAGACGTGCACGGTCCGAGCCGGCGTGTCGCCCGCGTTCCCGAACTCGTGGTACTCCAGGGGCGGGATGACGATGCCGACCTCGCCTTTCGCGGCAACGCGCTCGCGTTCGGGCGAAAAACGGTACCGGTCGCGGCCGTCGCGCTCGATCAAACGAAACGTCTTCTCCCGCATCGTTCCCGCGACGACGATCTCCGCGCCCCACAAGCCGGCGTGATCGTGCAGCGGGCTGCTCTGAGCCGGGGCCCAGCTCATCGCCAGAACAACGAAGCGGCCGAGCGGATCGCAGGCGATCGGGCGGCGCGCGTAGCGGTGGGGCAGAGGCGACGCAAACAGCGCCGGATCGTCGAAGGCTCCGGCCTCGTCGAGCCTCGCGAGCGCCGCCGCCAAAGCCGTTACGCGATCGGTGCGGATCGCTCGTTCGATCGGCGCCAGCATCTCGTCGACGCTCCAGAGAGCGCTCAGCACGGCACGCCTCGGCGAGGAAATAAAAAAGAACGGCGAAGACCGCTCAAGCCAGGTATCGACGGCGCGAAGGACGCGCGACGGGTGGAAACGGGGGCGGATCCTAGGTACACATAGGCACCTCCTTATGCGCGGCGCCTTCGCTATCCGGGCTGCCTTTCCATCCCGCCCGCGAACGGGGGGCGGGCGCCTCCTCGCAGAGAAAGAGCGTGCCGCTATGGGCGCCGATCTTTACGACGTCGTCGGCATCGGTAATGCGATCGTCGACGTCATTGCCTCCGCCGACGAGCCGTTTCTCGAGCGGCACGGAATGACCAAAGGTTCGATGATGCTGGTCGATGCGGAGCGCGCCGCGGCGATCTACGCCGAGATGGGCGCGGCGATCATCGCTTCGGGTGGATCTGCGGCCAATACGATCGCCGGAATCGCTTCGCTCGGCGGCCGCACCGGCTATATCGGCAAAGTCGCCGACGACGACTTCGGCGCCGCGTTCCGGCACGACATCCGCGCCTCCGGGGCGGTCTTCGCGACGCCGACCGCCGGCGAAGGGCCGCCGACGGCGCATTGCCTCATCATCGTAACGCCCGACTCGCAGCGCACCATGAACACCTATCTCGGCGCGTGCACGAACATCGGCGAGGACGACGTGGATCCCGAGATGATCCGGTCGGCCAGTATGACCTACCTCGAAGGCTATCTCTACGACGACCCGCGCGCCAAACGCGCCTTCGAGCTCGCCGCTTCGATCGCGCACGACGCGCGGCGCAAGGTAGCGCTCTCGCTCTCCGACCCGTTCTGCGTCGAGCGGCACCGTGCCGATTTTCATGCCCTCATCGACCGCCACGTCGACGTGCTCTTTGCCAACGAAGCCGAAGCGCTCGCGCTGTTCGAAACCAGCGATCTCGACGAAGCGCTGCGCGGATTGCGCGGCGTCACCGGCGTCGCCGCGGTCACGCGCGGCGCGGCCGGCTCGCTGGTCCTTTCGGCCGAGACCGTCGTGACGATCGAGGCCGCGCCGGTTCCGCGCGTGGTCGACACCACCGGTGCCGGCGATCTCTATGCGGCCGGATTTCTCTACGCGCTCGCGCGCGGCGCTCCGCTCGAGAAATGCGGTGCGCTCGCCAGCCTGACGGCCGGCGAGATCATCGGCCACTTCGGCGCGCGCCCGCAGTCGGCGCTCGCGCCGCTGGCGGCATTCATCTAGCGACCTGCGGGCAGGCGCGCGATCCGCCCCCAGCGAAGGCGCTGGCACCGTTGTTTTTTCAACATGTAGGAGGCTTTCTGGGTCATGCAACTCTTCGCTCGCATCGCTCTCGGGGCCGCGCTCTGCGCCGGCCTCCTCGCGTCGGCGCTGGTACCGGCTGCGGCCGCCACGCCCGTCCTCGTCAAGCAATGCTTCATTACGCAGCCCAAGGCGCTTAGCAAGAACGCCAGCGGCACGCAGATCGATTACGTAATCTACGGCAAAAAGAACGCGGCGCAGATCACCTTCGCCGTCGGCTACCGCAATGCGGAGAACACCTTCATTCGCCAGGTGACGGACGTCGGGAACTTCGCGCCGGGCGTCGAGATCCAGCATCACTTCAGCCTGTACAACGACGTGACGTATGCCGGTAAGGCGGTTCGCTCGTGCGTTCCGGTCAAGGTGAAGTGGGCCGATTCCACGCTCTGGATCGCACCGTCCTCGCACTAACGCCCAACTGCCCTCTTAGGCCGTTCGCAAGCCCCGGAGCGATCCGGGGCTTCGGCGTTGGTTGGAGTTTGGTAAGAGAGGCGTGTGGGCGAGTGCGGTGATAGGGTAGGATGCTGCTGGTAAGCAACCTCTCGTTGCACCTGGGAAAAGGGCGGCTCGCCTAGAATGCCGCCCGCGTTAGGAGGGCATCGTGCGATTTTTCAAACTGTTTTCATCGATCCTCATAGCGGCTCTCGTCATCGGCCTTCCCACGCCGTCGAGCGCCCAAGTCTCCATCGGCATCGGCGTGAGCCTTTTCGCGCCGCCGGCGCTGCCGGTCTACGTGCAGCCGCCGGCACCGGCGCCGAACATGATCTGGAATCCCGGCTACTGGGCCTGGGGCCCTTACGGCTACTACTGGGTGCCCGGCACCTGGGTGGTGGCGCCGCAGGTCGGCGTCTATTGGACCCCCGGCTACTGGGGATACAACGGCGGACAATATGCCTGGAACGCCGGCTATTGGGGACCGACGGTCGGCTTCTACGGCGGCATCAACTACGGAGCCGGCTACTACGGAAACGGTTACGTCGGCGGCCAGTGGAGCGGCGGCGCCTTCCAATACAACACCGCCGTCAGCAACGTCAACACGACGATCGTCCATAACACGTATATCAACCGCAGCGTCGTGGTGAACAACACGACGATCAACCGCGCCGCCTACAACGGCCCGGGCGGCGTCGTAGCGCACCCCACGTCGGAGCAGCTGCAGTACGAGCGCGCGCATCACATCGCGCCGACGCCGGCTCAAGTGCAGCATCAAACCATCGCCTCGCAAGACCACAGCCTGCTCGCGTCGGTGAACCACGGAAAACCGCCGGTCGTCGCCGCGCCGAAGCCGTTCACGCCGGCGAACAAGCCGCCGGGCTTCAAGCCGGTTACCCCTGCCGACAAG
>DATJRF010000074.1:0-4328 GCA_035505015.1 Verrucomicrobiia bacterium
AAGCTCGCACGCGGCGCGTGCGCGTGGGGTTGACCGGCGGGATCGCGTCGGGAAAGAGTGAGGTCGCGAAGATCTTCGCGCAACTCGGCGCATTCGTCATCGACACCGACGAACTGGCCCGCGAGGCCGTCGCACCCGGGAGCGACGGCCTCGCGCAGATCGCGCGCGAGTGGCCTCGAGCGATCGCCGGCGGCGCGCTCGACCGCGCCGCGCTCGCAGCCATCGTCTTCGAACATCCGCAGGAGCTCGCCCGGCTCAACGCCATCATTCATCCGATCGTTCGGCGCTTGGCGTTGGAACGCGAGTCCGCGGCCGAGCCCGGCCAAACGATCGTGCACGTCGTGCCGTTGCTCTTCGAGACCGGTTACGACCGGCTCGTCGACCGCACCGTGCTGGTCGTGGCGCCGGAGGAGGCGCGCGTCGAACGAGCGATCGCGCGCGACCGCTCCGACGAGGCGCACGTGCGCGCGCGCATCGCCGCGCAGATTTCGCCCGCCAGCGCCCGGGGACGGGCCGATTTCACCATCGAGAACGACGGCGGCCTCGCGCAACTGCGCGAGCGTACCCGCGCGGTCTACGAGGCGCTGCGCGCGTAGGACCTACGGCCCGAGCGAAATGTTCGCGCCGAGCTGCGCCGAGAGGTCGTAGAAGAACGAGTTCGACATCTGCTCGAATGCCGTCACGCTGCCCGCACCGTAGCGGTCCGAAAGGTCGCTCAGAACCCGATCGCTGACCGTGGGTGTGAAGAGCTTTGCAAGCAGATAGCGCGTGCTGAAGTTCCCGCTGGGCGTCGTACCCGCGTGCAGCAAATCGACTGCGAGCATGTGACCGTCGTGACTGCCGAAGGGCGGAATCATCAGATTGTCCTGCCCGGCCCGCTCCCACGCGTCGTGCATCACGAAGTCGAAATACGCGGGGAAGCGGTCGGCTTGATCCTGGCCGTATTTTGCGGCAAGCGTGCTCAGTCCGCTGGAAAGCGTTCCCTCGCCGACCATCGATTCGATCGCGCGAACGCTGGAGAACGAACCCGGGCCGCCGCCGGCATTGTAGAAGGCGGCGGTGACGTTGACGTCGGGCGCGCCCGTGTAGGCGACCGTTGCGGCAGGCGCCGCAGCGAACGTTCCGAGCGCGAGCGCCGTGCATGCGGCCGCCGTGAGGAAGATCGTTCGTGTGCTCATGAGCGGGTTATACCCGCGCGCCCGCGGGCCGCCGCTAGCTTGCGCTCGGCGCCGGTTGGGCAGTAGGCGGCGGGCCGAACGGCGCCCAGCGCTCCGGAGCGAGCGTGCGCGTGCCGTCGAGATGATCGACCGGATACCCGCGAATGACGAGCGGCGTATCGACCGGGGCGTAAGGGAGGCCGCGCTCGAGCTTGACGCTGGCGGACGTGTCGGTGAAGATGCGATGCGTCGGGTCGAGCCGGCCGGAGACCGTTACCTCTTGACCGCGTTTGAGCTTGGCGATTCCGGCAATCGGGAGCGGAGCGTCGAATGAGAACGTCACGCTCGCGCTGGGAGCGTTTCCCGAAAGCAACCGCGCACGCACGGCGTACTTCCCGGGAAGCGGAGCGCGGCCTTTGCTCGTGAGGGCGTTCCAATCGTAGACGACCAGCGTGGTCGGACCGGGCCCGAACGAGTGCGAATGCGGCGGAAAGGTGACGTTGGGCGGCGGCGTGGGCGGGAGCGACGACCACAGCACGTCGTTGCCGCGCAGGATCTCGATCGCGTATTCGGTCGGTTGTGCGAACTGCAGCGTTCGCAGCGATCCGCTCGGATTGTGCACGACGACCTCGATGCCGACCGAATCGAGCAGATCGAAGCTGGTCCTCACCAGGTGAACGGTCAGTGCGAGCGGCGCGGCTGGTGCGCTCGCGCCCAGTAGGGCGGCGGCGGCGAGGATCGCGAACGCGAGTCGGCGGAGCATCGTGGGCGCCCTTCGGCGCCGGCGGACGGCCCGCCCCCGGCAACGCGGGCGCACTCTCGCTCGCTCGAAAGGGTGACGAGCGTCACCTCCGGCTCTCAGGCAGTTCACCGCCGGGCGGGATACGATAAAACCTGAGCGACGTCTGGAGTTTACCGAGCGCTCGGATGGGAAAAGAGCTAGTCTGTATCTTCTTCTTCCCAACCCAGAGAGCGAGGACTCGAGTATGCAGGACGAAGTTCAAGGGGGCATGAGCGTTCGCGAGGCCGGACGGCGCGGGGGCGAGCGTGTCAAGGCGAAATACGGGTCGGAATTCTACGAGGAAATCGGTCGCAAGGGCGGCGAGGCCACCAAAACCAAATACGGCCCCTCGTTTTACGAAGTCATCGGCCAAAAGGGTGGGCAGCGACCCAAGCGCAGATCCCCTTCATAACGCAGGGCTCCCCAAGCGGGGTGTTCCACCCCCGGTGGGGGGAGAGACATTCGGAGACCGATGGCAGGAAAATCTGACGACGACAAGCGCGAGATGTCGGTGCGCGAAGCCGGCAAGAAAGGCGGCGATACCGTCCGGGAGCGGTATGGCTCGACCTTCTACGAAGAGATCGGGCGAAAGGGCGGCAAAGCGACGCGCGATCGCCACGGCGTTGAGTTTTACGAATCCATCGGCCAAAAAGGCGGCCAAGTCGTCAAGGAAAAGTACGGCTCCGATTTCTACGAGGAGATCGGGCACAAAGGCGGTCAGAAGGTCAAACGGCTGATCGCCGAAGCGCGCAAAAAACTCGACGACGACAAGTCTTAGCGGCAGGCGCCGGCGCGGATCAGGCGCCGCGCCTCGGCGTCGACGGTAGACGGCGCCACGTTCCCGTCGGGCTGCAAGGTCACCACGACGTTGTGGGGCGTGACCCACGCAACGCCGTCGGCCTTGTAGTGCGCGGGCTTGCAGATGCCGATCGAACCGGAGCCGCCTCGGAAGAAAATCGTATAGCCTTGCTTGGGCCACTGCGAGAGCAGCATCGCCTCGCCGCTCTGCACGTACTCGATGCCCAGGCCGCGGTGCGCGTCGGTATCGAGATCGCCGAGCGGCGGTAGCACGGCGTAAGCCAAGACCTGCGAAGACGGAATGAACGGCCGGAAGGCGACGTGCAGGATCGCTTTCTCGAGCGGCATCGTCGTGCCGCGCTGATCGATCAGCAGCGGCGGCGGCGTTGCCGCCGGTTGCGTCTGATGCGAGCACGCGCACGAGAGCAGGAGTAGCAGAGCGGTCCCAAAGCGGCGCATGTACGGAGTATCGGCCTAGCCGGGCAGCGCCTCCAGCGCCGCAGCGTACGCGGCCAGGTCGCCGGCCGAGAAGAGCGCGAAGGTCACGCGGCGCAGGCTGGTCTCGCCGGCCAAGTGCTCGCGCACGGTGCGCAGCGCGATCGCGGCCGCGGCCGCGATGGGATAGGCGTACGCGCCCGTACCGAGCGACGGGAAGGCCACGTGCTCGAGGCCGTGCCGGCTCGCGAGCTCGAGCGAGGCAAGGTATGCTGCGCGCAGCAGCTCGGGGTCGCTGCGGTGGCCGCGGTAGATCGGCGCGACCGCGTGGATCACGTGGCGCGCACGCAGCGCTCCGGCACCGGTGATCGCGGCGCTGCCGGTCGGGCAGCCCCCGATCCGGCGGCACTCGGCCATGATGCTCGGCCCTCCGGCCCGGTGGATCGCTCCGTCGACGCCGCCGCCGCCGGCGAGCGCGGCGTTGGCCGCGTTGACGATCGCGTCGGCTTCGAGGGTCGTAATGTCGGCATGTACGAGCTCGAGCAGCCGGTCGCCAAAGGCGCGTTTCGTCACTTGTGCACGTCCACGCCGCCGCCCATCTTGCCGATGTGGAAGGTGTTTGCGTCGAAGTCGACCGTGATCCCGTCGATGCGCAGCGTCTGATTGCCGGTGTGCACGTACGCCGGATGATCCATGTGCAGCAGCTTCGCGTCGTTCGTCCAGGTCACCAAATCGGTGTCGAAGGATCGGTGCGCCTTGTCGTGGATCAGCTCGACGTGCACTTTTCCGACGGCGGTAAAGTCGAGCGAGTTCATGTCGAGCGTGATGCGCTGCGCCGAGATCCTCAAGTACGGCTTCCCTTTCTTGAAGACGACGCCGTCGTGGATGCCCTCGACGCTTCCGTTCATGCCGTCGGGCGAGAGCTGAGCGCTGTCGTAGTCGAAGCTCCAGGAACGCGTGGTGATGCGATGGCTCGTGATCTGCCCGCCCTTCATCACCACCGGCACGTTCGAGGGCGGAAGCGGGGCGACGCCGCCGCCGGCGAGCAGGACGCCGATGACGAGCCACAGCGCGAGCGCGATACCCGCCAGCATCGCGTACTGCTTCCAGGTCCAGGTGCGAACGTTGAAGTTGAGCTTCATCGCTCTTGGTCGCTT
>DATJRF010000075.1:0-15370 GCA_035505015.1 Verrucomicrobiia bacterium
GAAAGCAGTAGAGGGAATGTAAAGACGCGCCCGGCGATGGGCTTGCCTAAAACCGTGGTCTGGCCGTCCTCCCACTGGATCTTATCGCCTGGCCGCACATCCACCAGGAACCTGGCGCGCACCTGCACGTACGAGCCCTTAGGGGCCGAGCGCGGCGTGAACTGCAAAATCGCAAGCGGCATCTTCGGATCGACCGTCAGCGTTGCCGCACTAGGCGAGCTGCCCCCGACCACCGTCGCGGTGACGGGGTAGTCGCCGGCCTTCGTATCGGCCGGCACGGCGATCTCGCCGGACCATTGGTTGCGATCTTTGTCGTACGTTAGCGGCGTGCGCTGGTCGAAGGCGGTGACGATCACGTTCGCCGCGTTGCCGGCGGCCGGGACCGTCACGCGGGTCGTTCCGCGCGGCGGCAGGCGCTTCTCGCTCAGCTCCACGGAAGCCGTCGCCGCGCCCCCACCGCCCATGAACGAGAAGACGACCTTCTTCTCGAAGCGCCCGACCCGGAAGTCGGCGCCGTCGACGCGCTGCCCCGGGCCCAGGGTGAACGTAAGGCTGTCGGGGACCGCGCCCAGGGCGTCGGGGATCGTCTCGGGGTCGACCGAGACCGTATACGTGCCCGGCGGGAGGTCGTCGATCACGAAGGAGCCGTCGTCGAGATCGATCGCCGCATACTCCCCCGGCTCGGCGACGACGTAGACGTTCGGAACGCCGCCGGTCTCCTGCGGCGCCATCTCCGGGCCGAAGAGGACGCTGCCCGAGATCGAGCCGAGGGGAACGGCGGTAAAGGTGACCGGCGTGTATTGCCCGTTGAGCACGGTGACCGTCTGCTTGAGCGCCGCCGGTGCGAAGGTCGCGAAGGCCGGGACGGTGTCCTCGATGACCTCGACCGTGTGCGGGCCCGGCTGGAGGGCGCCGAAGCCGAAGGTGCCGGAGGCATCGGTCTGCGAGTAGGTTCCGCCGTCGATTCGAACTTGAACGTTTTGGAGTGGCTCCGGATTCCCGCTCTGGTCGACCCCGAAGACGTGCCCGACGATCCCGCCGAAGTTACCCACCTGGAAGACCAGCTGGTCGACTTGCCCGCCCGAGAGCGTGACCGTGGCGACCGGCTGATCGACCGTAAGCCCGCGGGGGATGGTGGCCGAATCGATCTGGAGCTGGTGCTGCCCGGGCTGGACGAACGAGAACTGGAAGCCGCCGGTCAAATCGGTTCGCTGAAGGTACTTGCCATCAAGGGAAACCTGGACGTTCGAGATGCCGCCCCCGGTCGGTCCGCTCGACGCGAAGCCGGCGGTGAAGGTTCCCCGCGAGTTGGGGTTGACGGCATAGATCACGCGCCCGACGATGGTCGCCGGCAGGCGCGGATCGCTGCGCCCGGTCACGAGCCCACTGCCGAAAGCGAACGGCGCGTTGATCGAGAGGTTGAAAACTCGCGAATGGCCGTCGGCGGAGGGGTCGAGCCTGTCCGTCAGCTGCGTCTCCCCGACGCTGGCCTGGGCGCTGATAGCCGGCGATATCTGCCGGCCTACCGTCAGCAACGGGGTTTTCTGTACCGCATCGCTCTCGGAGCTGACCGTATGGGTAAGGCTTTCGCTCACGCCGACCGTGGCTTTGCCGAAGATGCGCGAGAGGGCGAAGGCCGAGGTGACCTGCAGCGACGGCAGTTCGGTCGTTTCGGTGGTGCGCTGATCGATGAAGTTCATCGAGAGGCCGAACTTGCCGAACTGCTTGCCCAGGGCAGCCGTCAAGCTGGAGATCGACTCCACTCCGGCCGTGCTTTGGTTCGAGCGCGCGAACTGCCCGCCGAAGACGGCCTGGAAGACGCGCAGGTTGGTCTCGATCTGCGCGCTGGCGGTGTTGGTGACCGTCGCTTGGCCGCCCCCTTCGTTCGCCTGCGAGCCGAAGGAGAGCCCGTATCCCGCGATGCGCCCCAGCGCACCGCCGTAGGAGAGGTCCTCCGAGCGGGTCTCCTGGAGCTGCCCCGGCGAGCTCCCGATCTGTTCCCAGTTTGCGTCGAGGTCAAGGCTCTGGCTGCCGCCGCCCGCATGCCAGTTGGCATCCCAGAAGTTGTCGCCGTAGATCTCCCCGCCCCCGAGGGCCACGAAGTAGTTCGGCAGGTGGCGCAGCGAGAGCGAGACGCTGTTGGCAAAGCCTCCGTCGTCCAGCCGCAGCGTGAAGGCGGGGCCGCCGGGATCGCCGTCGCCGCCGGTGCGCTCCTCCCAGGCGTCCTCGCTGACTAGATTGAGGCTCTTGCCGATCTGGGTCGCGGCGCCGAAGGTCAACAGGCGGGTCGATCCCGCGTCGACGCCAACCGCCGAGGTGAGGCCCAGCTCGTAGAGCGAGCCGCCAGCGAGAGCCCGCAGCCGCACGCCGAAGACGCGCACCGGATCACCCTCGGCGCCGGTGCTCGGGCCCTCGAAGATCGTTTCGTCGCCGGTCCCCACCGGCATCACGAAGCCAAAGCCGCGCAGGGTCGAGCCCATCGGCAGCAAGCCGAAGAGGACGATCTGCTGGGGGGCGTAGATCAGCGAGTAGAGCGGGGTCGAGTAGAAGCCCTCGACCTGGCCGACGAGGCCGGCCCCATTCCCTCCGCCGGCAAAGCCGAGCGGAATCGTGATCTGCGCGGCGGTCGTCGCGGTCCGGCGGGTAATCTGGGTGGCCAGGCCAACGCTCTGCGTCGTCTGGCTCTGGCTCTGAGACTGGCTCAGCGCTTGAATGACGTTCATCGGCGAGGAGGAGGGTGAGGGGCTGGCGATCGTCGTCCCGCCGAAACTCGAGCTGTTGACGCTGGTCCCGAGGTCGATGCTCCCGGTGACGGTGAAGCGGATCGGCCCGCCGCGCAGCGTGCGGGGGGGCGGCGTCGGGCTCGGCGTCGGGCTGGGCGTCGGGGAAGGGGGTGGCGTGAACTCGACCGTCGTCGTTTGAGCCAGCGTGGTCACCACGAGGGCCGCAGCGCGCAGCGGTGCCATAATATCGGCATAGACCGGCGGCGGCAGTACCGCCAGCAAGGACGCTGCGAGCACGCCGAGGCAGCCGAAGCGCAAAGTTTGGCGTGCCAAGCGCTTACGCCGATCGTCCTTGAGGAACATCCGTCTCCTAGGATTTCGTCACCCCCGGACGCCCCCTTAACCCGGGAATAATTATGATTTCCTCAAAACTTTGGGGTTGGTCCGGCCGATACCCGGATTAAGGGAAGTTTCAAGGAGGAAACGACCTACTTCATGGATGTGCTGGGGAGTGCGTCCTTCGTTCTGCAGAGCGAGGCTCTCACTCAAAATCGACTCGCTACGGATGTGAACGCGCTGGCCACGGGCCTTCGCGTTCGTTCTGCTGCAGACGATCCCAGCGGCTACACCATCGCCCAAAACCTCCAATCGAAGGCCGCCGGTCTCCAGCAATCGGTGACCAACGTCCAAACGGCGAACAACCTCCTCAACGTCGCCGACGGAGCCCTCAGCAACATCGAGTCGATCCTCCAGCGCATCCGATCGCTCGTCGTTGAGGCGAACTCCGACATCAACTCCCAAGACGATCTCGAGAATCTCCAAGCAGAGATCAACGAGATGCTGCTCGAGATCAACAAGATCGGTTCGGAGACGAGCTTCAACGGGCTCGTGCTGTTCAATGGTCAGTTCACGCAAGGAACCGGCGTTCAGAGCTCCTACCTTCAGGTGTTTGACGAAACTGCGCCCTTCCCCAACGAAGCCACGAATGCGACCGGCAGCAACACGCTCGCGAACGGCTCCGGTTCGGGCTTGCCGGGTGTCTTCGCGCAGGTTCCTGACGCTGCGGAACTCGTTGCTGCCGTAAATCCCATCAACGGTGGTTACGTCCCGGCATTCACGGTCTTCAGTATCGTTTCGGCAAGCAATAACATGATCGACCCGGATACAAACACCGACGTCGGTCCGGGGGTCCTCATCCAAGAGGAAGCGTACAGCCTCTCGAATTTTTTTGGGCCCACACCACTTTTCATCGACTACTCGGCAATACCCGACAACGCTCCCAGCTTCGGTCAGTTCAACGTTCCAGCGCCCTCCTCGAGCTCGCCCGACTTCTTGCCGGTCGCGCTCTTTCCGGTGATCTTCGGCAGTACGGGCGCCGGAACGTTTTCGGCGGCGGACGTCGGCGCCCAGTTCGCGGTCCTTACCGAGAATCCGGCGCAGGCCGCCGACGGCCACGCGTTGAGCGTCAACGACGGCGGCGAAGAGGGCACGACGGTCAGCGTCAGCCTTCCGCAAATCAGCACGACGATACTCAATATCTCGAATATCGACGTTACGGACCAAGCACTGACGACGATTCAACCCATCACCCAGTCCACGCAAGTCTCGGGCATATCGTCGAGCAATGTCATGAACGCGAGCTATGCGGAAATCGTCGTCGATCAAGCCTTGCAGACGGTCAACACCTATCGCGCGCAGATCGGTGCGCAGGTAGTGGCTACGCAAATCGATGCGACCAACGCAACGACCACTAGCGTCAACGAAACGGCGAGCGCGAGCAATATTACCGACGCGAATATCGGCGCGACGGTGACGGATTTTACCAAGCAGCAAATTCTCAATAGCGTCGGCATGAGCGTCTTGGCGCAGTTACAGGTGAGCACCCAGCAGCTCACCGCGTTGCTGCTCAACTCGTTCGGCCCGGCGCTCGGGTAAGGGGAGGTGAGTCTACAAGCGAAGCGCTAGCTAAAAACACGAACGCCAATTACCGCACGGGTGGATCGGACGCGCCAGCAGGCAGACGTCCGGTGCGGCACGAGCCTCGCAGCCATGGATGGGCGCGACCGGCTCTACCGTCGCTTGGATGGCGACGACACGCCTTGACCCCCACGACTATACTAAAGAAGGATACCTCGCTAGGTGAGGCGTCCACGCGAATATATGCCGCTGCCCCGAAACGTCGAGAGACGCCAAGCGGGTAACCAGACTGGGCCGAATACAAGGCTATGTCTAACGCGGCTAGGTCTGCCCCCGCCCTGCTGAAGGGACGGTCGACTGACGGCGCGTGGTGCCAAAGCTCGGTGCGAATGAGGTAGCGCGAGCGCTTCGCGATCTTCTTTCGTGCCGGCCCCAGCGGGGACGGCATTCTTCTTTTCCGGCGAGGGGAGGTGAGGCGTGGGATTTACCGAGGGATTCATCTCGGAGCTGGTCGGCCGCCGGGCGACGATCAACGACCTGCCGATCGGCAAGGTCACCGATTTCCTGGTCAGCAAGCCCGACGACACCTTCCCGCAGATCGACGGCCTGGTCGTCAAGACGAGCCAAGGGATGCGCTTCGCCCCGATCGACACCGTCGCCGACGTCGACCACGACGGAACCATCGCCCTCACGATGGCGCCCAAGGAGCCCGCCCCGCCCAACAGCCAGGAGCTCTACCTCGTCGCCGACCTGCTCGATAAGCAGATCGTCGACGTCGACGGCCGCAAGGTCGTGCGCATCAACGATATCGAGCTGGCAGAGGCCGGCGGCCGGCTGCGGGTGGTCGCCGCCGACGTCGGCGTCGCGGGGCTGCTGCGGCGGCTCGGGCTCAAGTCGATCGGGAAGCGCCTCGTACCGGGCATCTACCGCTCGATCCCGCGCGCAATGATCGCCTGGGACTCGGTCGCGCCGATCCGCGAAACCAACCCCTCCCAGATCCACCTCTCGGTCACCGAGAGCAAGCTCGCGCGCCTGCACCCCTCCGAGCTCGCCGAGATCATCGGCGACCTCTCGGCCCGCGAGGCCGCCGCCGTCGTCCGGCAGCTCGACGACGAGACCGCCGCCGACGCCTTCGAGCACCTCGACGCCGATACGCAGCGAACCCTCATCGAAGAGGTCGGCACCGAGCGCGCCGCCGACATCATCGAGGAGATGGACTCGGACGACGCCGCCGATCTGCTGGCGGAGCTGCCCGAGGAGCGCCAGAGCGAGCTACTCGCCGAGATGAGCGACTATACGGCCGATGAGCTGCGCGAGCTGGTGAAGTACGCCGAGGATACGGCCGGCGGCCTCATGACCACCGACTACACTTGGATCTACCCCCACCGCACCACCGAGGCGACGATCCGCAAGATTCGCGAGATCGCCCCCACCTCGGAGTTCATCTACTACCTCTACGTCGTGGATAAGGACGACCATCTGCTCGGCGCGCTTTCGCTGCGCATGCTGCTGCTCGCCCTGCCGACCGCCTTCATCGACCGGATCATGGAGACCGATCTCGTGACGGTGCGCCCCGACGCAACGGCCGTGGAAGTCGCGGCGACCATCGCGCGGTACGATCTGCTCGCGGTGCCGGTGGTCGATCCGGGCGGGAAGATGCTCGGCATCGTGACGGTCGACGATGCAATCGACGCGATCATGCCCGACGACGTCGCCAAGCGGCTCCCTCACTTCACCGCCCACCGGCGCTCGCACGCCGCCCACGCCGCCGTCACGGGCGCCTAGCCCATGGTCGAGACGCGCCCCAAGCGCCGCTCGCCGATGCGCACGCTGCTGCTCGTCGCCGCGGTGCTCGGGCCGGGCTTCGTCACGGCCTCGGCCGGCAACGACGTCGGCGGCATCGCCGTCTACTCCTCGGCCGGCGCCCAGTTCGGCTACTCGATTCTCTGGATCCTCGTCCCGCTCACCGTCGCGCTGATCGTCGTCCAAGAGATGGCGACGCGCATGGGCTGCGTCACCGGCAAGGGGCTGGCGGCGCTCTTCCGCGAGAACTTCGGCGTGCGCATCTCCTTCTTCGCGATGGTGATGCTCTTTCTGATCAACACGCTGATCACCGCGACCGAGTTCGCCGGCATCATCGGCGCCGCCGACATCTTCCACCTCTCGCGCTGGCTGGTCGTGCCGGGCGCGCTGCTCGCCGTCTTCCTCTTCGTGCTGCGCTTCGACAACAAGATCGTCGAACGGGTCTTCGTGGTCTTCTCGCTGATCTACGTCTCGTACATCTTCTCCGCCATCCTCGCGAAGCCCGATTGGCACGCGGTCGTGCGCGGCGCGCTCGTCCCCACCTTCGAATGGAAGACGGCCGGCTGGGTAACGATGATCGTCGGGCTGATCGGCACGACGATCTCGCCCTACATGCAGTTTTTTCTGCAGTCGGCAGTCGTCGACAAAGGATCGCGCACCGAGGACCTGCCGCTGGCGCGCGCCGACGTGATCAACGGCTCGTTCCTGGCGATCGCGCTCGCGGGGTTCATGATCATCGCCAACGCGGCGACGATCTATCTCGCCAACCAGCACGGCGGGCACATCAACCCGCAGGCCGCCGTCGATTTCGCGGTTGCGCTGCGGCCGCTGGCCGGGCAGATGGCGGCGACGATCTTTGCGCTCGGCATCCTCAATGCCGGGCTCTTCACCGCGACCGTCCTACCGCTCTCGACCGCCTACGTCATCTGCGAAGCATTCGGCTTCGAGGCCTCGATCGACCACAAGTTCAAGGAGGCGCCGGTCTTCTTCACGCTCTTCGGCACCGGCCTCGTGCTCGGCGCCGCGATCGTCCTGATCCCGGGAATCCCGCTCTTTGCGTTCATCTTCTACGCGCAGGTCGTCCAGGGGCTGCTGCTGCCGGCGGAGCTGGTGCTGATGCTCATCATCGTCAACCGCTCGCACATCATGGGCAAGCACACCAACTCGATCGCCGCCAACGTCGTCGGCTGGGCGACGGTCGTGACGATCTCGCTGCTCTCGATCCTCTACGTCCTGGCGCAGTTCATCCCGCAGATCTTGGGCGGCGGCTCCTGAGCTCGCGCCGCGCCGCGTCGGCGTCGGCGAAGTGCCAGCGATTGCGCCCCGAGCGCTTGGCGGTGTAGAGCGCGCGGTCGGCCGCCGCCATGATCTCCTCGATCGTCTGCGCGTCGCCGGGGAAGAGCGCGATGCCGATGCTCGCCCGCACGTCGTGCCCCACGCCGTCGATCGCCACCTGCTCCTGCAAGGCGTTGTGAATCTTGCGCGCGAGGTCGGCCGCGTCGCTCGGGCCGTCGACGATCGGCTGCAAGATGACGAACTCGTCGCCGCCGAAGCGCGCGACGGTGTCGCTATCGCGGAGCTGATCTCGCAGCCGCGTCGCGACCGCGACCAGCACCCGGTCGCCGATCGGGTGGCCGTAGTGGTCGTTGATCGCCTTGAACTTATCGAGGTCGATGAAGTGTACCGCGAAGCCGCGGTTGTACCGCCGCGCCGTCGCGACCGTATGCGTGATGCGGTCGTTGAAGAGCACGCGATTGGGTAAGCCGGTGAGCGCGTCGTTGAAGGCGAGCTGTTCGATGCGCTCGTTCTGCGCCGCGCGCTCGAGCGCACCCGCGATGAAGAGCCCGATCAGGTTGATGAGATCCGCGTCGCGGCTCTCCATCTCCCCGTGGCGGGGAACGCGGCTGGCAAAGACCAACGCGCCGTAAACGGTCGTCCCGAGCACGAGCTGGAGCGCAAAATACGAGCGCCACGGCGCGGTCGCGCGCGCCGGATCGTCGCGCCAGTCGGGCGACTCCATATCGGCCACCACCAGCACCTTGCGCTCCCCCTGGAGATGGCGCGAGAGCGCGAACTGGGTGGGATAGACGGCGCCGCGGTGCACGGCGCTCGTGTCGCCCACGGCGTTGCGCACGGTGATCCGCTCGCTCTCGAAGTGGGTGATGTAGGCGCAGTCGAAGCCGAAGAGTTCGAGCCCGAGCTCCAACGCCGCGTCGATCTGCTCGTCGATCGAGCCGCCGCGCGCGGCGGCGACCAGATAGAGCCGGCGGATGCGCTCGCTCTGCGTCGCAATCGTTCGCTCGGCCGTCTTCTGCGCGCTGATGTCACGGAAGATCGCGTAGGCGCCGCCGATCTCGGCGTGGACGTGGAGCGGCACGAGCTTGAGCGCGACGTCGATGCGGTTGCCGAGCCGGTCGAGCAACTGCGAATCGTGTTCGGCCGCCTCGCCGCGCATCGCTTCGTGCAGCGCCCGCTCCGCCCCCTCGCGGAACTCGGGCGCCACCAGCTCGGTGAACCGTTTGCCGAAGATCTGCTCGCCGTAATAGCCGGTCGCGCTCTCCAGCGCGACGTTCACGCGCGAGATCGAACCGTCGGCCTTGAGCTCCATGATCCCGTCGGGATGATACTCGAAGAGCGAGCGAAAGCGCTCCTGATTGACGCCGAGCGACTCCTCCGCCGACTTCAAGGCGACGATGTCGCGGGCTTGGCTGAAGATGCCGGAGATCTCGCCGTCGAGCATCGCCGGAAAGACGTAGACCTCGACCGGGACGACCGATCCGTCCTTGTGCTGAGCGCTCGTCTCGAAATGGTCGGTCCCGCCGGCGAGCGCGCTCGCGACGGCGAGCTCGACCCGTTCGAGCTCGCTCTGGGCCACGAGGCGGCGGAACGACTTGCCGACGAGCTCGGCGAGCGAGTAGCCCGCGAGCAGCTGCGCGCTCTCGTTGGCGGCGACGACGGTGCCCGCGAGGTCGTAGAGCACGATGGCGTCGGGCGTATCGTCGTAGAGCGCTGCCAGCAGTTCGCGCGCGCGCTCCGGCGGGATCGGCATGATGGTAGGTTCCTAAGGAGCGCCCGATTCTCCGCCGAAGGACGGCCCATGACGTCCGAGGAGATCGTCGCGTTCGCCGAGGGGCTGGCGCGCATCGCGGCCGCGGGCGGCGGCCCGAAGGCGCTCGCCGCGCATCTCGCCGCGGCGATCGGCGGCGGCGTCCTCGTCGAAGACGTGCAATGGCAGCACGTCGCGGCGGCCGGCGCCAACGGTATCCCGCCCAGCGCCCGCCCCGGTTCCGGCGCCCGCGCCGGCACGCGAACGGTGCAAATTTTGGGCGGCGGCGGGCAGCTCGGATGGCTCTCCGCCGCCGCGTCCGGCGACGTCGAGCATGCAATGCGGCTCTGCGCCGCTGCGATCGGCGTCGAGCTGGCGCGTGAGAGCGGCGGAGCCCGGCGCCGGACCTTCTGGGAGCGCCTCGCTTCCAAGGCCTATCACGATGCCGACGCGGCTCGCGACGACGCGGCAGCGCGCGGCATCACGGTCGCGCCATCGTACCTCGCGGTCGCCTTCGAGGCCGAGCGCGCGGACGACGCGCAAGCGCCGATCGAACGCTCCGATGCGCGCGCCCTGGCCGCCGAAGCCTTCCGATCCGGTGGGGCCGATCTCGGCTTCCTCGAGCGCGGCTCCGCACTCGTCGTCTTCGTGCCGGTCGCACGCGAGATCGACGCCAGCAACGCGCGGACCGCCGCAGCGCTGCTGCCCAAAAGCGCCGCGAAGCGCGCGCAACCGCTGCGCGTGACCGGCGGCGCGGGCACGATCGAGCCGCTCTTCACCGCGCATCGCAGCCTGGCTGCGGCGCAAGCGGCGCTCTCGATCGGGCGCCGCCTCTTGGGGCCGGGGAAGGTTGCGCTCTACGACGAGCTCGGCGCGTATCCGCTGCTCTACGAAGGAGCCGATACGGCGCGACTGCGTGCCTTCGCCGGGCGCGTGCTCGCACCGCTGCGCGCCTACGACGAGAAGCACCAAACGGAGCTGGAGCGCACGCTGCGCCTCTACTTCGAGGTCGGCGAGAACGTCAAGACGGCGGCGGCACAGCTCAACGTCCACCGGCACACGGTCTTCTACCGGCTGCGGCAGATCGGCGAGATCTGCGGCGCCTCGCTCGAGCGGCCCGGCGACCAACTCACCTTGCGAATGGCGGTAACGATCGATGCACTCCACTCCTGAAGCGCGCAAACGCCCCGCGAACAAACGCGAGGCGATCAAGCTGGCGCGCGAGCAGCAGGTCCGCTTCGTGCGCCTGGTCTTCGCCGACATCTTCGGCGTGAGCAAGAACGTCTCGATTCCGGTCGGCGAACTGGAGGCGGCGCTCGACGGACGCGTGACCTTCGACGGCGGCTCGATCGACGGCTTCGTGCGCGGCGAGGAGCTCGACATGGTGCTGCGCCCGGATCCGTCCACCTACGCGCTCTATCCCTGGCCCGCGCCCGACGGCGCGGAGGCACGGTTGATCTGCGACATCGCGATGCCGGACGGTGCGCCGTTCGAAGGCTGCCCGCGCACGACGCTGCGGCGTGCCGTCGAGAGCGCTTCGCACCTTGCGGGCTTACGCGTGGGGACCGAGGTGGAGTTCTATCTGTTCGAGCGCGGCGGCACCTCGACCGCCGACGTCGGCTCGTATTTCGATTTCTCGGCAAACGACCGCGGCGAGGAGGCGCGCAACGCGATCGTCGCCGCGCTCGGCGCGATGGGCGTGTGCATCGCCTCGGCGCATCACGAGCACGGCGCCGGGCAGCACGAGATCGACATCGCCCACGAAGAGCCGCTGGTCGCCGCCGATCACGTGCTCACCCTGCGCACGATCGCCAAGCACGTCGCCGCCGGCTTCGGCCTGGACGCAACCTTCATGCCAAAACCGCTCGAGGATCGCGCCGGCAGCGGCCTGCACGTGGATTTCCGCCTCGGCGAAGGCGGCGACGAGGAGACGCGCCTCTACGTCGTCGGTGGCTTGCTGGCCCACGCACCCGCGACGACCGCGATCTGCAACCCGACGGTCAACTCCTACAAGCGATTGGTTGCGGCGTGGGACGCGCCGATCTACGCGGTCTGGTCGGAGCGCAGCGCCAACGCGCTCGTGCGCGTGCCGCCGGCCGAACCGCCGCGCATCGAGATGCGCAGCCCCGACCCTGCTTGCAATCCATATCTTGCGCTCGCCGTGCTCGTCGGTGCCGCCGAGGACGGCGTCGCGCGCGCGACGTTACCCGGCCCGGCCTTCGCCGGCTCGACCTACGATCTGAGCGACCGCGAACGCCGCGACCGCGGCATCGGCACGCTGCCCAAATCCCTACGCCAAGCGATCGCCGAGCTCGACGCGGACCCCATCGCCCGCGCCGCCCTCGGCGATCACCTCTACCACGCCTTCCGCGACGCCAAACTCGCCGAATACGAGCGCTACCGCCGAGCCGTCCACCCCTGGGAACGCGACGCCTACCTCAGACAATACTAGCCACCCCCCCCCTCGTCATCCTGAGCGTAGCGCCGCAGGCGCGAAGTCGAAGGACGAGCGTAGGCGCGCAGCGCCGAAGTCGAAGGGCAACGACGTGGAACCCTAGCGGTCGTGCGAGTGGCGCGCAGAGGTTCTGCGTGCAGAAGTCGTACTGGGTTTACATGCTTCGCTGCGCGGACGGATCCTTTTACGTCGGCGTTACCAACGACGCGGAGAAGCGCGTCGCGCAGCACAATCTCGGGTACGACGAGGAGTCGTACACGCACACGCGGCGTCCGGTAACGCTTGTTTGGGCGTCGGAGTTTTCGGACGTGCGAGATGCGATATTCTTCGAAAAACGCTTAAAAGGCTGGTCGCGTAAAAAGAAGATCGCGCTGATTCGCGACGACTGGGAACGGATCGAGGCGCTGGCGCGGGGGAAGGACCGACACGAACGATTGTAAATCGCGCCTGCGCTCGTCCTTCGACTTCGGCGCTGCGCGCCTACGCTCAGGATGACAAGCGCTGCGCGCCTACGCTCAGGATGACAAGGGGGTTAGCTTGAGAGGAGTTGTGGGATTGTTCCTTCGACGGCGGCGACGAGGTCGGTGACGAGGAAGGGGCGGGAGAGGGTGGTGTCCCAGCCGTCGGAGTCGCCGCCGATGCCGACGAGGCGGGCGATGCCGGGCGGGGCGAGGGAGCGGACGCCGTCGGCGGTGGCGGCGGCGCTGTCGACGAGCACGACGTCGCCGGCGCGCAGGTCGCCGACGTGCGAGAGATCGGCTAGGCTGCCGGCTTCGCGCACGCGGTAGCCGCGCGAGCGCAGCTCGTAGGCGGCGAAACGGCTCAGCGCCGAGTCGGCGGTGAGGATCGTCACGCGCATCGGCCGCTTCGACGCAGCGGCGTCGATCGACGGCAGCGTGATCGTGAAGACGCTGCCCTCGCCGAGCGTGCTCTCGACGCCGATCGTGCCGCCGTGGCGTTCGATGAGCATGCGCACGATGAAGAGCCCGATGCCGGTTCCCGCGATCTTTGCGCGGCGTGCGTTGGAGCCGCGCGCAAAACGCTGGAAGAGCCGCGGCACGTCCTCCGGCGGAATGCCGATACCGCGGTCGCGCACCGTGATCTTGAAATCGTCGCCGGTCTTATCGAGCCTCACCTCGACCGGCTCGCCGCCCGGCGAATACTTGATCGCGTTGCGCAGCACGTTGTCGAAGACTTGGCGCAAACGCTCCTCGTCGCCGCGGACCAGTGCCGGCGAGGCGGGGGCCTCGAAGGCGATCTGTCGCTCGGCTTGATGCACCTCCACGACCGAGCGCAGCAGCTCGGTCACGTCGACGCGCTCGTCGGAGATCTCGAGCTCGCCGTGCTCCACGCGCGAGAGCGCCAGCACGTCGTTCGCCAGCGTCGCCAGCCGTTGCGCGTTCATGCGGATCGTGTGCGCGGCATCGGTCTGCGCGGCGCCTTCCAGATACCCTTCTTCCAGCAGCTCGGCGAAGCCGATGATCGAGGTCAACGGGCCCTTGATATCGTGCGCGAGCACCGCGATGAGATCGTTCTTGAGCTGGTTGAGCTGCAGCACGCTCGCGCGCTGGCGTTCGAGCTCGTCGATGCTCGCGGCCAAGCGATCGGCCAGCTCTTGCCGCTCGATCGCGTAGCGCAGCGCGCGCCGCAGCGCGACGTCGGTGAAATGCCCTTTGAGCAGGTAGTCTTGCGCGCCGGACTGCACCGCGGCCGTCGCCACGCGCTCGTCGCGGTCGCCGCTGACGATGACGACCGGGAGCGTCGGCGACGTGTCCTGCAGCCGGTGCAGGCCTTCGATCCCCGCGACGTCGGGCAGGCTCATGTCGAGCAGCGCGACGTCGAAGCGCTCGTGCTTGACCATCTCGATCGCCGCAGCGATGCGCGCGGCGACCGTCACGCGAAAGCCGGCGGGATCGAGCATCGCCGAGATGAAGCGCGCGTCGGCCGGATTGTCCTCGACGACGAGGACGTGCAGCGGCCTCACGAGCGCCCCGCGAGCGCGGCGATCACCGCCATGATGCGCGGCAGATCGACCGGCTTCTGCACGTAGGCGTCGGCATCGCGGTAGGCCGCGTCGACGTCCTCTTCGGCACCCGAAGCGGTGAGCACGACGACCGGCAGCGAGGCGAGATCCTCGTCCGCCTTCATCTGCCGCAAGACCTCGCGGCCGTCGACTTTGGGCAGGTTGAGATCGAGCAGCACGAGATCGGGACGGCGAACGTCGCCGTACTGGCCCTCCCGGCGCAGGTAGCAAAGCGCCTCGACGCCGTCGCTGACGACGGTCAGGCGCGCCCGGATCGCGCCGCCGCGCAGCGCTTCGCGGGTCAAGCGCTCGTCGGCCGGGCTATCCTCGACCAGCAAGACGTCGATCGTCGGCACGTCGCTCATGCGCTTCCTTTCGCGGTATAGGGCCGGAGGGTGAGCGAAAACGTCGCTCCTTGCCCTTCGACGGAGTCCACCCAAATCCGGCCGCCGTGGCGTTCGACGATGCGCCGGACCAGCGCGAGCCCGATCCCGCTGCCCGGAAACTCGGTGCGCGTGTGCAGGCGCGCGAAGACGCGAAAGATGCGCTCGTGGTACTCGGGTGCGATGCCGATACCGTTGTCGCGCACCGAGATCACCCAAGCGCCGTCCTCGCCCCGCCGCGCGGCGACCTCGACGAGCGGCGGCTCGCTGCGATTGTACTTGATCGCGTTGCCGATCAGGTTTTGGAAGAGCTGAACCAGCTGCGTAGCATCCCCCTCCACCTGCGGCATCGGGCCGACCTCGACGCGCGCGGAGCGCGCCGCGATCGTCGCCTGCAGGTTGACGAGCGCTCGATCGATCGCGCCGCCGAGCTCGACGGCCGCGAGCGGCTTGCCGTGGGTGGTAACGCGCGAATAGCGCAGGATGTCGTCGATGAGGCCGCGCATGCGCTCGGTCCCGTCGACGATGAACGCGATGAACTCGTCCGCCTCCGCGTCGAGCCGGCCCACATAGCGCTCGCTGAGCAGGTTGGAGAATCCCGCGATCGCGCGCAGCGGCTCCTGAAGATCGTGCGATGCGACGTACGCGAACTCTTCGAGCGAGGCGTTGCTGCGCTCGAGCGCCAGATTGCGCTGCGCGACCTGCTCTTTGAGCGCGACTTCCTCGATGATGCGCTCGCGCCCGTAGCGCAGGCCGGCGGCGCCGAAGAGGCAGACCAGCACGACCACGGTTCCGAGCGCGATCCCCGAGATCGTCGACGAGGCGCGAATGCGCCGCGACAGCTCGGCATCGAGTCTGAGGCGTGCGTCGTGCGCGGCGGCACGGATCCCGTCGACCAGCGCCTTTCCGCGCAGCAGGCGCCGCACGGCGTCGGGGCGGCGCGGCTCGAGCAGCAGCGGCCGCGCGACCTCGAGCTCCCAGGCGGCGTACAGGCGCTCCATCGCTTCGGCGTCGGGCGCC
>DATJRF010000076.1:0-7959 GCA_035505015.1 Verrucomicrobiia bacterium
GCCGATCGCCATGGCGACGCTCAGAACGGCGGCGTTGCGAATGCCGTCGCGGCTCGCCCAGTCGATGCGCGTCTCGACGTACGCGGCGGGTCGCGGCTGGGAGCTCAGCAGCAAGCGGGCCGGCCGTCCGGTGGCGATGACGGCGATGGCCTGCGTGGCGTCGCGCAAGTGGGCCTCGAGGTCGCGTACCAGAGCCAGTGCGAACTCGTTGCCGGCATACGCGCGCTCGAACGCTTCGATGTCGTCGAGCGCGCGCAGCCGAATGCTTTGGATGTCGTCCGCACTCGTCGTGCCCTCAAGCGTTGCGGCTAGCGCGTCGAGCTGCGTGCCGATAGCCTGCACCACTTGGCGCAGCTCGGGCGAGGCCTCGCCGGAGTTCGGCAGCAAGGCGGCCATGGCGGCGAGCCGGTGGCGCAGCGCTTCGGCATTGCCGAGGATGCGGCTGAAGCGGGCGATCTCGCGGGCGCGCGCGAGCGGCTGTTGGTCGGCGACGATCTGGCGCGCCGTCGTGAGTGCGGCGATCGGCGGTGCGCCGGGATCGGGCATCGCAAGCGACCGCGCGTAGCCCGCGAGTTCGCGGTACGCGGCGGCCAAGCCGCGCCGCTCGAGCGTGAATCGGTCCAGCGGCCAGGCGAGCAGCAGCAGCACCGCTTGAACCAAGCCGCCGGCCAAGAGCAGCGACGATTGTTCGAGATCCTGCCGCGGCGCGTGCGGGAGGCTCGAGAAGATGATGAAGGCTACCGTCACGTTGAGCGCCGCGACCGCGACCGGCGTCCCGAGCGCAGAAAGCGTGCCGTAGAGGTAGCCGACGACGGCGGTGATGACGACGAGCGCCGCGACGGACGGGGCGGCGAGCGCTCCGGCGAAGCTCGCCACGGCGATGCCGAACGCGACCGCGAGAACCGTCGCGATGCGCGAGCGATAGATACCTTGCAGCGAGGTGAAGCCGCAAATGAGCGCGCCGATGGCGGGCGAGAACCCCAGGCTCGGATGGCCGGCGGCGATTGCGACGGCGAGCGGAATCGCCACCCCGACCGTGCAACGCACCGTGAACCCCACCTCGATCGCCGACCGGTCGATCGCGACGAGCGCACGCGAAGCTCCCTTCGCCCAGTCGACGAGCAGCATGCCGCCGTGAGCGTTCGACGCTCCCAGCGCTCGAACCCAGGGCGAGAGGATATCGCCGCTTTTCGGGCGATCTGCCGGTGATAAGAAAGGAGAGATATGGCGGTGTCGATGGCAAAGCGGGCGACGGCGGAGTTTTTCGGGACGTTTTGGCTGGTCTTCGGCGGTTGCGGGAGTGCGATCTTTGCGGCGCTTTTCCTGACGCCCGACAAGGTGCCGGTCGGGATCGGCTTCGCAGGGGTGGCGCTCGCGTTCGGGCTCACGGTCTTAACCGGCGTCTACGCTCTCGGCCCGATCTCGGGCGGCCACTTCAATCCGGCGGTGACCGTCGGCCTGTGGGCGGGCCGGCGGTTCGCGGGTAGAGACGTCCTCCCGTACATCATCGCGCAGTGCATCGGTGCAATCGCCGCCGCGGCGCTGCTCTATCTCATCGTCTCCGGCAGAGCCGGGTTCGACGGCGCCGGCACCTTTGCGGCCAACGGCTACGGCGATCACTCGCCCGGCGGTTACGGGCTGCTCTCGTGCTTCGTTGCCGAGGCCGTCCTAACGTTTTTCTTCGTCATGGTGATTCTCGGCAGCACGAGCAAACGCGCTCCGGCCGGATTTGCCGGCATCGCGATCGGCTTGTGCTTGACGCTGATCCATCTCGTGAGCATCCCGATTACGAACACGTCGGTGAACCCGGCGCGCAGCCTCGGACCGGCGTTGTTCGCGCAGGGCGGGTGGGCGATGGGTCAGCTCTGGCTGTTCTGGGTTGCGCCGATTCTGGGCGGCGCCGTCGCCGGCATCGTCTACGCGCAACTGCTCGGCGACGACGCGTAGCGCCCGGGCCGTCAGGCCGGCGTGGTTGCGGTGAAGGTGCAGCTGTTGACGAGCTGCGAGCCTTCGTATCCGTCGATGCGGACGGGAAGATTGGTGCTCGCCGAGAGGTAAAGGGCTTCGCGCGAGAGGCCGTTATCCGTTGCGGGATCCGCTACGTCGAGGTTGAGGAGGTTGACGGGGGTGCCGTCCAGCGTCGTCGTCGACGCCGAAAGCGTGCCCTTCGTCTGTTGGGCGTGCTGCAAAATCGAGCCGAAGGAGAGCTCGACGATCGTCGCGCCGCGCAGCGAGGTGACGGTGGGATCGGTGAGGCTGAAGGACTTCTTGAACATTCCGCGCCCGGCCGTTACGGTGTTGCCGCCGTTCCACGTCACCGTATTACCGGCGCTCGGTCCGCTCACGATGCTCATCGAGATCGACGACGGTTTGGTGAAGGTGTACTCGTAGGTGCTCGTCCGGGTCTGCGATCCCTTGACGCTATAGCACTGAATGTGCGTGCGGTAACCGTTGGTAGCCGCCCACGCCGTCGCAAAGGCGCCGAGCGGCGCCGGCGGCGTCTGGGCGCCGGCTCCCGCGATGCAGAGGGCCACGGCTGCGGAGAGCAGCGAAGAGAAGACGGCAAAGCGAAACATGCGGCCGACGTTCCGAGAAAGCGTTCCCGCTCCTGCGGTACCCTCCGCCGCGACGCCCCGCGGGCTGCCGAATCCCCTTCCGGGCAGCGCCTCCCCGCAGTGAAAAGCCGATGTTGCGCTTTTGGGATATGCCCTTGCGAGGCGCCGTCGTATGGTGGTTGCGAGCGCCGCCGACGGCCTGCAGAAAGGGCTCTTATCGTGCCTGCAAAGAAACCCAACATCCTGATACTCTGGGGCGACGACATCGGCATCTGGAATATCAGCAAATTCAGCAACGGTATGATGGGGTACCGGACCCCCAACATCGATCGCGTCGCCAACGAAGGCGCGCTCTTCACCGATTACTACTCGCAGCAGAGTTGCACCGCCGGGCGCGCCTGCTTCATCACCGGCCAGAATCCCATCCGCACCGGGCTCACGAAGGTGGGGATGCCGGGAGCTACCGTCGGCCTGCAAAAAGAGGATCCGACTATCGCCGAGCTGCTCAAACCGCTCGGGTACGCCACCGGCCAGTTCGGCAAGAATCACCTCGGCGATCGCAACGAGTTTCTGCCGACGGTGCACGGCTTCGACGAGTTCTTCGGCAATCTCTATCATCTCAACGCCGAGGAGGAGCCCGAACTGCCGGACTATCCCAAGGATCCTCGCTTCAAGGCGGCGTTCGGGCCGCGCGGCGTTCTCCATTGCAAAGCTACCGCCGCCGACGACGCGACGGTCGACCCGCGCTGGGGGCGCGTGGGGAAGCAGACCATCAAAGACACCGGTCCGCTCACGAAGAAGCGCATGGAGACCATCGATGAGGAGATCACCGACCGGGCGCTTGCGTGGATGGAGCAGCAGGCCAAGGCCGATACGCCCTTCTTCCTGTGGTACAACTCGACCGCCATGCATTTTCGAACCCACGTCGCGCAGAAAAACCTCGGCAAGAGCGGCCAGGACCCGTACAGCGATCGCATGGTCGTGCACGACGAGCAGATCGGGATGATGCTCGACAAGCTCGAGGAGCTGGGCATCGCCGACAACACCATCGTCATGTACTCCACCGACAACGGCCCCGAAAACGACACCTGGCCCGACGGCGCCAATACGCCGTTCCGCGGCCAGAAGGACTCGAACTGGGAAGGCGGGTGGCGCGTACCGTGCTTCATCCGGTGGCCCGGCACGATCCAGGCGGGCTCCGTTTTCAACGGCATCGTTTCGCACATCGACATGTTCCCGACGCTCGTAGCGGCGGCGGGCAACCCGGATGTGACCAAGCAACTGCTCGACGGCTGCACGGTGGATGGCAAGCCGTTCCACGTTCACCTCGACGGATACGACATGACCCCGTACTTCTCCGGGAAGGCCGCGCAAAGCCCGAGAAACTGGATCATTTACTTCAGCGACGACGGCGACGTCATCGCCGTACGGGTTGGCGACTATAAGTTCAATCTGGCGCTGCAACGCGCCAACGGGATGGAGCTTTGGGCCGAACCGTTCGTGAAGCTGCGTCTGCCGCACATCATCCATCTGCGCCGCGATCCGTTCGAGCGGGCCGACTTCAATGCGAGCCCTTACTGGGACTGGATGGTCGACCACGTACCGCAGCTCTACCTGATGCAGGCGATCGTGGCGCAACAGATCGAGGACTTCGCGAAGTTCCCGCCGCGGCAAAAACCGGCATCGTTCAACCTCGACGCCGTTCTGGAGCAAGTACAAACCCCGCACGGCTAACGTGGACGATCGCGCGGCGCAGGTTCGCGATTTCTACGAACGCCATCCCTACCCGCCGCCGGTGGGCGATCTCGGCGCCTACCGGCGGAGTTGGGACGAGCGGCGGCGGCGGGCCGATTCGCATCTCTTTTTCCCGCGCGAGCCGTACCGGGACGACCGCAGTATTTTAATCGCGGGCTGCGGAACCGCGCAAGCCGCGCGCTACGCGTTGCGATGGCCGCACGCCAAGGTCACCGGGATCGACGTCAGCGCGACCAGCCTTGCCTCAACGCGGGCGCTCAAGCAGCGGTACGCGCTCGATAACCTCGAGTTGCGCGAACTCGCGGTCGAGCGTGCCGGCGAGCTCGGGCAAACGTTCGAGCTGATCGTCTGTACCGGCGTGCTCCACCATCTCCCCGACCCCGACGCGGGCCTGCGGGCGTTGAGCGGCGTGCTCGCGGCGGATGGCGCGCTGCACATCATGCTCTACGCGCCGTACGGGCGCGCCGGCGTCTACCTGCTGCAGGACTACTGCCGCCGGCTCGGCGTCGGTACCACGGACGCCGAGATCCGCGACCTGGCCGCCGCGCTGAAGGCGCTTCCGGCCGGTCATCCGCTCGTGCCGCTGCTGCGGAGTGCGCCGGATTTTGCCGAAACCGCCGGCTTAGCCGATGCGCTGCTCCACCCGCAGGACCGCTCCTATTCGGTGCCGCAGGTCTTCGCGTTTCTCGAACGGGCGGGCTTGCTCTTCGCGCGCTGGCTTCGCCAGGCGCCCTACCTTGCATCGTGCGGCGCGCTCGCATCGACACCGCATCGGGACGCGCTGCTCGCGCTCTCGCCGCCCGAGCAGTACGCCGCCGTCGAGTTGTTCCGCGGGACGATGGTCCGTCACAGCGCCGTCGCGTATCGCAGCAACGGTCGTGCGCTTGCGGGCGCCCCCGATTTTGAGGGCGACGACTGGCTCGGCTACCGCCCGATTCGCCTGCCCGATACGATCGTGGTTCGGGAGCGGCTACCGCCGGGCGCCGCTGCGGTGCTGATCAATCGCAATCACACCGACACCGATCTCTACCTGCCGATCGACGCGCGCCGCGAGCGGCTATTGGGCGCCGTCGACGGGGAGCGCACGATCGCCGAGATTTGCGGTGAGAACGGCGATCGCGAACTCGCCCGCGATTTCTTTCTGCAACTCTGGCAATGGGATCAAATCGTCTTCGATACGTCGCCGCGAATCGAGACGTGTTCCTTGGCGCAGAAGCGATCGCCGCGGTAGAGGTTCAGCTCGAGCGTCTCGGAGTCGGTGACGATCGCTTCGAGAAGCTCTCCCAATCGAGCGTCCCACTGCGCTCGCGCCCAGTCGCGGTGGGTGTGGAACTGGGCGAGGATCACGATGCGGCGCTGGTCTTCGCTGCCGAAGAGCTCGGCCCGCTCGAGGCCGGGCAGCTCCGAGCCCGGGCCGTCCAAGAACGTCGCGATCTCTCCGTACAGACGTTCGAATCGGGCCGGCTGAACTTCGACCAGGCGAATGAGGAAGATCGGCGTACTGTGCTCGCCGTTCGGCGGGGCTGCGGGCGTCCCGGGGGCGCTCATGGCGTCGCGCACGATCAACACGGGGCAGGGCGCACTGCGCAGCACTCGCTGCGCGACGCTGCCCATGAAGAGGCGCTTGAATCCCGAGCAGCCGTGGGTCCCCATGACGATCGCGTCGGCCGCTTCGCTTTTGGCGCGCGCGACGATGCTCGCTGCAGCGTCGCCGATGTCGACGCCGCCGCTTGCGGCGATGCCGAGGGAGCGCGCTTTGGCGACGGCCGACTCGACGGCGTTGGCGGCCGCCGACTTGGCGATCTCGAGCGTCACGTTCTCGGCGGCAGTGAGCGGTTCGCGACCGAAGATGCACGTGGGATCGATTGCCGAGCAGATCGCCACCTGCGCTTGCTCGCCTTTTGCCAGGCCGAGCGCGTAGTCGAGCGCGCGCTCTGCGCACGGCGAGCCGTCCGTGGGAACGAGGATTTTCTCAAGCATGACCCGGCCTCCCCAACCGGCTTCATCGTAGCTAAGCCATGGGAAGCGGCGTTGAATTCTCGGTGAAGATCGGCGGTTTGGGCCGGCTTCGGAGGGCCCGCAGGTTCATCGCGAGCGCGACCGCAAAGGCGATGGCCGCGATGACGAGGCTGGCGTGGACGATCCGGTCGAGCAGGGGCTGGCCGGCGACGAGCGCGCCGCCGAACGACGTGAGCACGATGCCGGCGAGGATCGCCGCGTTGGCGGCGAGATGCGCGCCGTCGCGGAGCCGGCGCCACCGCGGTTGTGCGAAGACGAGCAGGTTGACCGGCGCGAGCAGCGCGGTAGCCGCGACCGTACAAACGTAGAGCGGATGCCAGGCCGGGCCGAGCACGCTGGAGGGGATTGCGAGCCCGGCGGGCCCGAAGACGGCCAACCACACCAGCCGGCGTGCCGAGCCCACGTCGAGCAGCAAGAGCAGCATGCAGATCGTACCGAGGGCTTCGAAGAAGCTCGCGCGGCGAGGCACGTCCAGCGATCCGGCCTCGGGAAGGCGTCGCGGATCCCAGCGCACGATCCACGCGACGAATCGCGCCGACGAGCCGGGCGACATACGTTCGACGGCAGCGAAGAGCGCGGTGACGACCCCGGTGTAGATCCACAGCGAATCCCACGCTATCCCGAGCCCGCCGTAGAGGCGCTGCGGATTTCCCTCGACGATGGCCGCGACGGTGGAGGCGCACAGCTCGAGCGCGACGACGATCGAGAGCACGGTGACGAGCGTGCGCCAGTAGAAGGGCAAGAGCTCCGGACCGATGAGGGAGCGGTGCTCGCCGTAGCGCGCCGCGACGATTAGCGGGTGGCCGTAGGATTCGACGATCGTCGCGACCTCGGCGTCGTCCAGCGCTCGGCCGAGCTCGGCCTCGCGGCGATCGATCTGCGATTGGATATCCTCGCCGATCTCCAGGACGACGTCCCCTGGCCGCGCGACGGAGCGCGGCAGGGCGCGCTGCACGGCGTAGAGGTAGCGGGCAACGATATCCATGGCGGTCAGGCCTCCCGGGCGATGCGGGCGAGTGCGGCATTGAGCCGCGCGAACTCCGCGTGCAGTTGGTCGAGCATCGCCTCGCCGGCCGGTGAGAGCCGGTAGAAGCGCTTCTTCCGCCGGTTCTCCTCGCGCCACTGGCTGCGCAGGAGCCCCTGGCTTTCCAGGCGCCGCAGCAGCGGATACAGCGTCCCCTCGTCGATCTCCAGGCCGAGATCGTCGAGCGCCTTGCGCAGCGTGTAGCCGTAATGCTCGCTGCGAAGCTGGGTCAAGACGGCCAAGGTCAGGCAGCCGCGCCGCAGCTCGAGGCGCATGTTTTCGAAGAGGGTGCTGTCGAGGCTTTGCGTCATATAGTGTATGACGTACACTATATGGCGCCAAGTCTTTCCTGTCAAGGAGAGGGCGCGGCAAACCTGCTCGGAAACGCCCGCGCATGAAGGTATGGTGCTTCGATCGCTACGGCGCACCCGCGTCCTTGAGCATGGAAGAGCGCGCCATGCCGTCGCCCGCGGCGGGCGAGGTGCTGGTACGCGTTCACGCGGCCGGGATCAATCCGAGCGACGTCAAGAACGTCGCTGGGGCTTTCCACGCGGAGCTGCCGCGCGTGCCCGGGCGAGACTACGCCGGCGTCATCGTGGCCGGCGC
>DATJRF010000077.1:0-13229 GCA_035505015.1 Verrucomicrobiia bacterium
GATTCGCTCCCGCGCGATGCCGCCATCGATATCCTGTTGCGGCGCCCCGGACGCCGCGTGGCCGGCGCGCCTGCGTCGTTTGCCCTCTCACGGCTCGACGAAGCCGCGGTCCTCGACGCCGTGCGCTCGCTCGACGACAGCTACCTCGTGCTTCAGGGGCCGCCGGGGACGGGGAAGACGACGTACGCCGCGCACGCGATTCTCTCGCTGCTGCAGGAGCGCAAGCGGATCGGCGTGCTCGCGCCCTCGCATAAGGTGGCGCACAACCTGCTCGACCGGCTCGGGCGTCTAGCGGTCGAACGCGGCCGCGCCTTCTGCGGGCTGCACAAGGCGAGCTCCGAGCAGAGCCGCTACCTGCCCGCACCCGGCGCCGGCGAGTTCGTCGAAAACGTCAAGGAGAACGACGTCTTCGGGGGCGAGTACGAGCTCTTCTCCGGGACGGCGTGGCTCTTTGCCAAGGCGCCGCCGCGGACGCTCGACTACCTTTTCGTCGACGAGGCGGGGCAGCTTCCCCTCGCGAGCGTGCTGGCCGCCGCGCGAGCCGCGCGCAACGTCGTGCTGCTCGGCGACCCGCAGCAGCTCGCGCAGATATCCAAGACGGTGCACCCGGCCGGAATCGGCCGCTCCGCGCTCGAGTATCTGCTCGGCGGCGAAGCGACGGTGGGCGATCGGCAAGGGATCCTTCTCGACCTCACCTACCGCATGCAGCGCGACGTCTGCGCGTTCGTCTCGCAGATCTCGTACCGCGGGCTGCTCCACGAGGATGCGGCCTGCAACCGGCAATCCGTACGCAGCGCTGGATTGAGCGGCGCGGGCTTGCGCTTTCTCCCGGTCGAGCACGACGGCAACCGCACGGCCTCGATGCAGGAAGCCGAACGCATCGCTCGAGAGATCGGGCTGCTCTTCGAGGGAACCTTGACCGATCGCGAAGGCCGCGAACGCGCGATCCGTCCCGACGACGTGATCGTCGTCACGCCGTACAACGGGCAGCGCCGGCTGCTCGCGCGCATCATCGCGCAGCGTACCGGCGCGCACGTCGACGTCGGCACGGTCAACAAGTTTCAAGGCCGCGAGGCGCACGTCGTCTTCTACTCGATGGCCACCTCGAGCGGAGAGGAGATGCCGCGCTCCGCCGACTTCCTCTTCGAGCGCAACCGCCTCAACGTCGCGATCTCGCGCGCCCGGGCGATGGCGGTGGTGGTGGCCTCGCCGGAGCTTTTGCGCGCGCAGACGCCGTCGATCGAGACGATGCGGCTGCTCAACGCGCTCGACCGCTTCGTCGAACTGGCTCAGGGATGCGGCGTCGCGAGCCAGACGTCGCCCTTCTCGGTATAGAGCCAGACCGGTGGATCCTTGGCGCCGCGCATGGCGGAGCTCAGGCCGTCGTGCACCGTTCCCGCGCTGGTGCTCGCGTCGACGCGCGCGCGAAAGCCGGGCGAGACGGTCAAGCGCAGATCCCCGAGCGCGCTCTCCATGCGGATCGGGCGCGGGAGCCAGTTCGGTGCGAGGTCGGCGGTGACGTCGCCCCGATCGGAGGCGAGATCGATGCCGGCGAGCGCGCCGCTGACGGTGACGTCGCCCTGCGCGTCGTCGACGAGCACCGGCGCGCGCGGGGCGTCGATCGTGACGTCGCCTTGCGAGACGGTCACTTGGGTTTGCGACGAGGGATGCTCGACGGCGATGTTGCCGGTAAAGGCGTGAACGACGAGCTGCAAGCCCGCGGGATAGGTGACGTCGTAGGCGAGCTGCGTGCGCGGAACGAAGGGCAGGATCGAGCCGCCCGAGCCGCGGCCGACGGTGACGATGATCCGCTTTCCGGCGCGCGTCCATTGGACGGGCAGGGTCGAAGGGACCGGGCCGTTCGCTATCGCGTTGATGTGGACGACGCCGGATTTCGTGCTCTCCGCGACCGGCGTGAACCGCGCGCCGCCGGTATCGACGTCGACTTCGAGCACCGTCGCGCTCCAGACCGGCACCACCTGGCCGGCCGGTTCCCCAGCCCGTGCGCGAAGGCCGCCGAGCAGCGCCAGCGCGAAGAATGCCGCAGCGATTGGCTTCATACGGTTGAAGTTAAGGCTCGCGCTTGGGCTGCCCTTTTCCCACCTTGCCGACGGAGGATACCCGTGCCAGAACGTTCCGCGGTCCACTCTCGCAAGAGCGCAATCGCGCTCGCAACCGCCTTCGGTGCATTTGCCTTGGGCGGTGCGGGGGCACGCGCCGGCGACGCGCCGGGCGTCGTCGGTGCGTGGAAACTGGTAAGCTTCGACGTGATCGAACCGGGCGGCGCAACCAAGCCGCGCTTCGGCCCCGAGCCCAGCGGCTATCTGCTCTACACCGCGAGCGGCCGCATGAGCGCCGTTCTCAGCGGCATCCACCGCGCCGAGCTGCTGCCCCCGCCGAAGGTGTCGAGCGGCGAGGAGTGCACGCACTCGGTCGCCGATTTTCTCGCCTACGCCGGACGCTACGATATCGCGGGCGACCACGTCTTCCATCACGTCGAGGTGTGCGTCTTCACCAATCTCGTCGGAACGACGCTCGAACGCGCCTTCACCCTCGACGGCGACACGCTCACGATCCGTACCGTACCGCCGGAGATCTGGGGAACGCCGAACGTCCTCGTGTGGAAGCGCGCGTAAGGGGCGGCTAAAAAAGGAGAGGCCGGCGACGTGCCGGCCTCTCTTCTTTTCTCCCGAAGTGAGGGTTAGAGGTCTTCGGGGTTGATGCCCTTGATGCGATCGTACTGGGTGCGCTTGGGCGGGGCGTTGACGGCGACGTGGTCTTCGTATTCGCCTTCGTACTGCACCGTGAGCGGCTCGCGGTTGCGTTCGTAGGCGCTGACGAGGCGGGAGAGCCCGTCGCCGTTGCCCATCACTTCCGCTAGGGCCGCGTCGTCGGCGGTCATCGCCGCGTAGACCTGCTCGAACTCCTGGCGCGGACGGCCGTCGTCGTCGACGTCCTGGCCCTGCGGCACGATGTCGATGTTGCGGTAACGCGACATCCCCGTACCGGCCGGGATCAGCTTGCCGATGATGACGTTTTCCTTCAGGCCGAGCAGCGGGTCGTACTTGCCCTTGATCGCTGCGTCGGTGAGCACGCGGGTCGTCTCCTGGAAGCTCGCCGCCGAGAGGAACGACTCGGTCGCAAGCGACGCCTTGGTCACGCCGAGCAGCACCGGGTTGGCGGTGGCGATCTGCTTGCCGTCGGCTTTGACGCGCTCGTTGTTCTCGTTGAACTGCGCCGCCTCGACCAGCTGGCCGGGGAGCATCAGCGAGTCGCCGCCGTCGACGATCTTCACCTTGCGCAGCATCGAGCGCACGATGACCTCGATGTGCTTGTCGTTGATGTCGACGCCCTGCGAGCGGTAGACCTTCTGCACTTCCTGAACCAGATAGTTCTGCAGCGCGGTCTCGCCCTTGATGCGCAGGATGTCGTGCGGGTTGAGCGATCCTTCGTTGAGCTGATCGCCCGCCGATACGCTCTGGCCCTCTTGGACGGCCAGATGCGTGCCGTGCGGCACGTCGTACTCGTGCTCCTCGCCGGTCTCGTCGACGACGAAGATCTGGCGGCGGTTGCGGTCCTCGCCGAACTTGACCGTGCCGGCGTGCTCGGTGATCTTGGCTTCGCCTTTGGGCTTACGCGCTTCGAAGATCTCCTCGACGCGCGGAAGACCGGTGATGATGTCCTCGGTCGCGACGCCGCCGGTGTGGAACGTGCGCAGCGTGAGCTGCGTGCCCGGCTCGCCGATCGACTGCGCGGCGATGATTCCGACCGCGGTGCCGATGTCGGCCTTGTTGCCGGTGGCGAGATCGCGGCCGTAGCACATCGAGCAGACGCCGTACTTCGACTGACAGGTGAGCACCGAGCGGATTTTCACTTCGGCGACGCCGGCGTCGATGAGCGCCTTGGCCTTCTCTTCGTCGATCTCCTGATCGCGCTGTACGATCGCGGTCGTCGGGCGCTTGGGATCCTGGCGGATCTCCTCGGCGCAGCGGCGGCCGATGATGCGGTCGGTGAGCGGCTCGATGATCTCTTTGCCGGCGCGGATGTCGCGAACGACGATGCCGTTGCTGGTTCCGCAGTCTTCCTCGCGGACGATGACGTCTTGCGCGACGTCGACCAGACGGCGCGTGAGATAGCCCGAGTCGGCGGTGCGCAGCGCGGTATCGGCCAGACCTTTACGCGCGCCGTGCGTCGAGATGAAGTACTCCAGGACCGTGAGGCCTTCTTTGAGCGAGGCCTTGACCGGGATCTCGAGGATGCGGCCCGACGGGTCGGACATCAGCCCGCGCATGCCGCCGAGCTGCTTGACCTGCGCGATCGAACCGCGCGCGCCCGAGGTCGCCATCATGAAGACCGGGTTGAGCGGGTTCTGAGCGGCCTGCATGGCGCTGGTCACTTCGTCCGAGGCCTTCGACCAGATCTCGATCGTCTTGTTGTATTGCTCGTCTTCGGAGATGAAGCCCTGATCGTAGAGCTTGTGCAGCTCGTCGACTTCGCTCTGCGCGCGGTCGACGATATCGTGCTTGCTCTGCGGCACCACGATGTCGCTGATCGAGACGGTCGTCCCCGAGAGCGTCGCGAAGTGGAAGCCCAGCTCTTTGATCGCGTCGAGGAAGCGCGCCGTCTCGGCGTTGCCGTACTTGCGGTAGCAATCCGTGATCGTCTTCTTGAGCGCGCTCTTGTCGATGATCCGGTTGACGAACGCGTGCTCCCAGAGCGACGGGAAGGCCGAGTTGAAGATCACCCGGCCGACGGTCGTTTTGATGAGCTGGCCCTTCCAGCGGACGTGAATCCACTCTTGGAGCGTGACGTTGCGCGTCTCGTAGGCGAAGATCGCTTCCTTCGTATCGTAGAACGTCGGGATCGCGCCCGGCGCGTCGGCCGAAGGCGCGCTCTTCTTCTTGGCGCGCTCGATGCGTTCGTAGTCCTCGGTCACCGGCGCCTTGGCCGGGCCCGCGTACTCGTCGCGCTGGAACGTGAGGTAATAGAGCCCGAGCACCATGTCCTGCGTCGGAATCGAGACGGGGTTACCGTAGGCGGGCAGCAGGATGTTGTTCGAGCTGAGCATGAGGATGCGCGCTTCCGCCTGCGCTCCGGCGGAGAGCGGAAGATGCACGGCCATCTGGTCGCCGTCGAAGTCCGCGTTGTACGGCGTGCAGACGAGCGGGTGCAGGTGGATCGCCTTGCCTTCCACGAGCACCGGCTCGAAGGCTTGAATGCCGAGGCGATGGAGCGTGGGGGCGCGGTTGAGCAGCACCGGATGCTCTTTGATCACCTCTTCGAGCACGTCCCAGACCTCCGGGCGAACGCGCTCCACCATGCGCTTGGCGCTCTTGATGTTATGCGCGAGCGCGCGGTCGACGAGCTTCTTCATGACGAACGGCTTGAAGAGCTCGAGCGCCATCTCTTTGGGCAGGCCGCACTGATGCAGCTTGAGCGAGGGGCCGACGACGATGACCGAACGGCCGGAGTAGTCGACGCGCTTGCCCAGCAGGTTCTGGCGGAAACGCCCCTGCTTGCCTTTGAGGATGTCGGAGAGCGATTTGAGCGGGCGGTTGTTCGGGCCCGTGACCGGGCGGCCGCGGCGGCCGTTGTCGATCAGCGCGTCGACCGCCTCCTGGAGCATGCGCTTTTCGTTCTTGATGATGATCTCGGGCGCGTTGAGCTCGAGCAGCCGCTTGAGACGGTTGTTGCGGTTGATGACGCGGCGGTAGAGATCGTTGAGATCGGAGGTCGCAAAGCGGCCGCCGTCGAGCTGCACCATCGGGCGCAGTTCGGGCGCGATCACCGGAACGGCGGCGAGCACCATCCACTCCGGCTTGTTGCCGCTGGCCAAGAAGGCTTCGACGACTTCGAGGCGCTTGATCGCTTTGAGCTTCTTCTGCCCCGAGGCGACCTTGAACTCCGAACGCAGCTCTTCTTGAATCTTGCGCAGATTCAAGTCGCGCAGCAGCTCGCGGATCGCTTCGGCGCCCATGCCGGCCTTGAAGCGGTTGCCGAACTTGTCGCGCGCTTCGCGGTACTTCTGCTCCGAGAGGACCTCGCGCTTGCCCAGCGTCGTGTCGCCGGCGTCGATCACGACGTAGGCGGCAAAATAGATGACCTTCTCGAGCTGGCGCGGCGACATGTCGAGCAGGATGCCGATGCGGCTGGGAACGCCCTTGAGATACCAGATGTGGCTGACGGGCGTGGCGAGCTCGATGTGGCCCATCCGTTCGCGGCGCACCTTGGCGCGCGTGATCTCGACGCCGCAGCGGTCGCAGATCATGCCTTTGAAGCGAATGCGCTTGTACTTGCCGCAGTGGCACTCCCAGTCTTTGGTCGGGCCGAAGATCTTCTCGCAAAACAAGCCGTCGCGCTCGGGCTTGAGCGTGCGGTAGTTGATGGTCTCGGGCTTCTTGACTTCGCCGAACGACCACGCGCGAATCTGCTCCGGGGAAGCCAGGCCGATGCGCATGGCGTCGAAGTTGTTGACGTCGATCAGGTTCAAGGGGTCGGGTCCTCAAGGTACGCCCGCTCGCTCGCGTCGCTTACGCAGGGCACCCCAATCTCACGTGGTCACGTAAGGGGTCCCACCGTTGCCGCCGGCCGGGGCGCAGAAGGACATTTTACCATGAGGGACCGGTGGCGGCAACCGGGGCCACTTCGCCGGCTTCGGCCCCTCGGCCAAGCTGGAGAGGCCTTAGGGTCGCTGGGTACGAGGTTGGTATGAGGATAGCCATAATCGGAACCGACCCGCGCGCCGTCGCTCTCGGGCGCCTCTTTGCCGGAGCGGGGCACCAGCTCTGCTTCGCGGATGCTTCCGGCCGCACGGAAGCGGCCAAGCGAGCCGCCGCCGAGGTGGGTGCTAGTGCCAAGATCCCCTACGACGCGGCGACCGCCTGCGAGCTTCTCGTCTTCACCGGGACGCACGCGCAGATGCATCGCGCCGCCCGAGCGATCGGGCGGATGCCGCCCGAAAACGTCGTGCTCGACGTCATGGAGGGACCGGTCCGGGGAGCCCGCAGCGGTGCCGAGCAGCTCGCCCGGATCCTCGACACCCACCGCGTCGTTCGAGGGCTGCTGCTCCTGGCACAGCCGGGAGCGAACGTCCCCCTCTGCGGAGACGACCCCGACGCGGTGACGCTCGTCGAGAGACTGCTGCGCGAGTGCGGCTGCGTGACGACCGATCGCGGTCCGCTCGCCAACGCCGCCGAGATCGAAGCGCCCAAGCCCAGCCACGCGGCGTGAGGAGCGGCGCAAGGTGCGCTGCCGGCGGTACGCCAAGCCGTCGGCATGCGCACCCCGCTCACGCCGCTCGAGTTTACCCGGCGCTCGCGGCGGCTCTATCCGGATCGCGAGGCGGTCGTGGACGGCGACCTGCGCTTGACCTACGAGCAGTTCTTCGAACGGTGTTATCGCTGGGCGTCGGTGCTGCAGGCGATGGGCGTGCGCAAGGGCGACCGGGTCGCGTACATCGCGCCCAACACGCACGCGCATCTGGAAGGCTACTACGCGGTGCCGCAGCTCGGCGCCGTGCTGGTGCCGGTCAACTACCGCTTGGCCGCCACCGATTTCGAGTACATCCTCAACCATAGCGAAGCGCGCGTGGCGTGCGTGCACGAAGAGCAGCTCGAGGCGGTCGATTCGATTCGCGAGCGTTTGACGAGCGTCGAGCACTTCGTCGCGCTCGAAGGCGCTAAGGAGGGATGGATCCGGTACGAAGAGGCGCTGGCTGCCTCTTCGGGAGACGTCGCGCGGGCGGAGATCGCCGAAGACGATCTGATGACGATCAACTACACGAGCGGCACGACGGCGCACCCCAAGGGCGTCATGATCACGCATCGCAACGCCTACATGAACGTCGTCGGGACGCTCGTGCACGTGCACGCGACGCCCGACGACCGCTACCTCTGGACGCTGCCGATGTTCCACGCGAACGGTTGGACGTTCGTCTGGACCGTCACCGCGGCGGGCGCGCGCCACGTTTGCTTGCGCAAGATCGATCCGGCGCGCATCTTCGAGCTGGTCAACGAGGAGGCGGTGACGCTGCTGTGCGCGGCACCGACGGTGCTCATCACGATCGCCAACGCGCCCGAGGAACTGCGGCGCGGCGTCCGCCGGGGCGTGCGCGTCTTGACCGCGGGCGCGCCGCCCGCGGCGGCGACGATCGAGCGGGTCGAGGACGAGCTCGGCTGGGAGATCACCCAGATGTACGGCCTGACCGAAACCTCGCCGTTCATCACCATCTGCGAGCCGCGCGCCGAGCACGCCGGGCTGCCGGCCGGCGACCGCGCGCGCGTCAAGGCGCGCACCGGGGTGGAGATGATCACCTCGGGGGAGGTGCTGGTCGTCGACGAGGACGGTAACGAGGTACCGCACGACGGCGAGACGGTCGGGGAGATCGTCTCGCGCGGCAACGTCGTGATGGAAGGGTACTATAACGACCGGCAGGCGACCGAGACCGCGTTTCGCGGCGGCTACTTCCACACGGGCGACGCGGCGGTCGTGCATCCCGACGGGTACCTGCAGATCCGCGACCGGATCAAAGACGTGATCATCAGCGGCGGCGAGAACATCTCCTCGATCGAGGTCGAGGGCGTGCTCTTACGCCACCCCGCGATCGCCGAGGTAGCCGTGGTCGGCTTGCGAGACGAGCGCTGGGGCGAATCCCCGCACGCCTTCATCGTCTACAAGAGCGCAGCCGCCGAACCCGGTCACGACGAGCTGCGCGAGTTTTGCCGCCGGCACCTCGCGCACTTCAAAGTCCCCAAGGGCTTCCACCGCGTCGACGAGCTCCCCAAAACCGCTACCGGAAAGATTCAGAAGTTCGTCCTGCGCAAAGGCGCCGCGGCGATCTCGGCCCAATGAGCGTTCCACTGCGCTCGCGGTGATTTGGGGCTAGGTGCGGGCGAGCCAGGCGTCGAGGGCTTCGGCGAAGGCTTCGAAGGCGGTGCGGTGCAGGTTGTGGCCGGCGCCGGGAAAGGTCGCGATTTCGACGGTGGAGGCGTGATTGCGCTCGAGCGCGTCGAGCGTGGCCGCATCGTTGATGCCCTCGCCGCGGGCGGCCATCGCGAGGAAGAGCGGCTTGTCGTAGTGAGCGATCTGCTCGCGCAGGTCCCACAGCTCCGGGGGGTTCTCGAGCATCAGGGCTTCGATCGGCGAGATCGTCATCGCGCGCACGGCGTGGACCTTGGCCTCGACGTCGACGGGCGCCCATTGCGCGTATTCCTCGCGGATGCGCGCGTCGCGCGCGGCACCCTGTGCGGCGAACTGATCGCGCAGCTCGTCGAGGAACTCGCAGTACCACGAGTCGTCGGCTTGGCGGATCATCGGATCGATCGCGGCGACGCGCCAGACCGGGATGCGCAAACCGGCTTCGATTGCGATCGCGCCGCCCCACGAGTGCCCGATCAAGACGTCGATCGGCTCGCCCAGCGCCGCAACGATCTGCTCGACGTCGCGCACGCCGCGCGGCAGCGCCATCGGGCCCGCGACGTTGGCGCTGTCGCCGTGGCCGCGCTGGTCGTACGCGACGACGCGGTAGCGCCCCTCGAGATGCGCCGCCAGGCGTTCCCAGGAGCGGCGCGAGCTCGTCATACCGTGCACGGCCAGAACGACGGGGCCGCGCGAGCCCCATCGTTCGACGGTCGTTTCCGCGCCGTCGTCGAAGACGACGCGCTTGCTCTTAATGGCCGAGGCTCCGGTAAAACTCGTCGAGATCGTCGACGCAGTTGAGCCGTACCGCATCCTTGACGGCGGCGTCCTTGATGCCAGAGGCCGCGCGCATCTTCGCGCCGGTTTCGTCGGAGTGGTGGTAGCCGCGCACGGCCGCGTTGTGCTTCTCGATCGCGGCCTTCTCGATGTGGCCGCCGTTCTGCGCGACGACCCACGCTTCGAACTCCATGTACGTCGGGTGGTGCTGGCGGACGTAGTCGATGGTCTTCTGCCGGTCCAGGTTGAACGCCGCGAGCGTCATGGCGTCGAAGCCGGGGCCGCATTCGTCGTAGCCCTCCGGCAGCATTCCGTGAGCCGCGAGCGAGAGCTTGGTCCACAAGCGCGGCAGGTGAACCGCGCCGAGCGGGCCGGCCGTGTCGGAACTGATCAGAGGAACGATCGTTGGCATGCTGCTTCTCCTTAGGTGCGCGCCGTGCGGCGCTGGCCGTGTCGTGAGAGGAAGGTGAGTTCGGAGATACCGGATTTATCGAGGTCGCCGAGGCCGAGCTTCTTCATCAGCTCGTATTGGTCGTAGGTCGCCTGCGCGAGCGGGAGGTTCAAGCCGACGTCGCCGGCGAGCGAGAGCGCGATGCCGGAGTCCTTGGCGGCGTGCGCGCTCGAAAAGTAGACGTCGTGTTCGCGGTGCTGCATGTCGGCGCCGTCCGTCTCGAGTACGCGCGAGTTGGCGCCGGTCTGCGAGAAGATTTCCCGCAGCGTGTCGAGGTCGAGGCCGAGCGCGTCGCCCAGCCCGAGGCCTTCGGCCAGGCCGGCGGTGTTGATATTCATCACCATGTTGACGAGCGCTTTCACCTGCGCGGCCTTGCCGGCCCCGCCGACGTATTTCAACGAGGCGCTCATCGCTTCGAGCAGCGGGCGCAGCGCCTCGAAGACCTCGCGACGGCCTCCGACCATCAGGTAGAGCTTGCCTTCCCGGGCCTGCGGAATCGAGCTCGCCATGCAGGCCTCGAGCGAGTGCGCGCCGCGTTCTTCGCAGCGCTTCTCGATCTCGACGTGTACCTTCGGCGTGATCGTCGCGCAGTTGACGAACGTCTTGCCCTTCGGGTTCGCGAGCAGGCTGTCGCCCGCGGTCGCGAAGATCGCCTGCATCGCGGCGTCGTCGCTGACCACGGTCACGACGACGTCGCTGGCCTCGGCGACGCGCGCCAGCGAGGTGGTCGCTTCGCCGCCGGTCTCGGCCGCCGTCGCCTGCGCGGCGGCGGGAACCGCGTCGTAGAGCGCTGCGATCGTGTAACCGACGTCGTGCAGGCGTTTGGCCATGTTGGCGCCCATGCGTCCGGTGCCGACGAATCCGATACGCGGTCGATCGCTCATCGCGGTGCTCCTTCGAGGTGGTGACGCTCCAGCGTATACTCGCAACGCAGGGGAAACCCTACGGGGCTTTTTTCGGGAAATCGTCAGCTAGCGACGGATTCGAGCACCATCCGTTCGAAAAGCTCGGCTGGGATCGGGTGGCCGAGCGCGTAACCCTGCGCGTACTCGCAGCCGATGGCGAGCATCGTTTCGACCTGCAGCCCGTTTTCGACCCCTTCCGCGACGACGCTCATACCGAGCTCGCCCGCGAGGCGGACCACGGCCGACGCGACCGCTTTGGCCTTGGCATCGATTTCGCAGCGGGTCACGAACGAGCGGTCGATCTTGAGCACCTGCGCCGGAACCTCCCGAACGCGGCCCAGCGAAGAGCCGCCGGTGCCGAAGTCGTCGATCGCCGTGATGATGCCCATGGCGCGCAGCTGCAGAGCGAGCGCGCTGACGTCGCGCTCCTCGCTCACCACGACCTTCTCGTTGATCTCGACGACCAGCGCCTCGGGAACGGAGTTGGCGGCTTCGATCGTCTCGCGTATGCGCGTCACGCAGTAGCCGTCGAGGACCTGGCGGCCGAAGAGATTGACCCAGACGCGGAAATCCGGGACCGAGAGGCGCCACCGATTGGCCAAGCGCAAGCTCGACTCCATGACGTTCCAGCCGACGCGGTTGCCGATCGCGAGGCGCTCGAGCATGTCGATGAACTCCGCGGGAGCGACCACCCCTCGCTCCGGATGAACCCAGCGCAAGAGCGCCTCGGCGCCGACGAGCTGCCAGCGGTCCTCCGCCGCGAGAAACCGGTAGATCGGCTGGAAGAAGGGCACGAACTCGCCCTGCTCGAGCGCGCGGTGCAGCTCGACGACCAGCAGCGGCACGCTCGTGCCCTGCAAATCCGGGGTATAGACGATCGCGCGGCTCGGCGAGTTCTTAGCCCGGTGCAACGCCAAATCCGCACGCCGCAGCACGTCGTCCGGCTCGCCGGCGCGCGCCATGCGTACCGCCCCCGCGGAAGCTTCGATGAAAATCCGCGAACCCTCGATGTCGAACGGGACCTCGAGGAGTTGCCGGATTTCGGCGATGACCGCGTGGGGGCTGCGATCGTCGACGATCGCGATCGCAAACTCATCGGAGCTCAAACGCGCGACGAAATACGACGGCGGCAAGCCGGTGCGCAGACGAGCGGCGAACTCGATTAACACGCGATCGGTGGCGAGCCGCCCGATGCCCTCGTTGAGCAGGCGCATATCGTCGACGTCGAGGATCACGAGCACCAGCGACTGCTCCCGGTGCCGCTTGATCCACGCGAGCAGCCGCTCGCGGTTCGGCAGATTGGTCAGTTCGTCGACGTTCGCGCCGCGCTCCATCCGGCGCAGCAGCCGGTCGCGGTCGCCGGTCACGGCGCCCAAGAGCAGCGCCATGAGCGCGCTTGCGACCAAATAGCCTTCGTATTCGATCTGGGCGCCGACCGGGACGTTGAGGATCACGTGCATGAGCGTCGCGCTGACGTCGGCGACCAGGATCCCGAAAACGGCTCCGCGCAAGCCGCTGCGAATCGCCAGCCACGCCAGCGGCACGAACGACAGTTCGACCAGCGGCCGTCCGAAACGCGTGCCCAAGGTATATTCCAGCACGACGACCAGGAACGTGGCGGCGAGGCCGAGGCTCAGATCCGTCTCGTGGCGATCGTCGAAGAGCCGCTCTTCGCGCTCGTCTTCGCGGTGGTCTAGCAGTTGCATCGCCGCGGGAACGACCACGATGATGGCGCTCGCATCGGCCGCGACGCCGCGCGCGAACTGCTCGGCGAACTGGCTCCACGCGAAGAAACCGCCCAAGGCGTACGCCGCGATCGAGACGGCGTTGCCCAGCAGCGGCGCGAGGCCGCAGAAGATCGCCGCGAAGTAACCGACGTCGCGCAGGGTGCGCAGCGGGAAGTTGAGGTGCAGCGTCTTGACGGCGTAGCGCGTCGCGAGCGCGTAGATCAGGGTTTCCGGCGTGGCCGATAGGAAGTTGAGCGGTAGGCCGGCGTGCAGCCCGGCCGGCAGCAGCAGCGCGCGCCCGAGCGTGAGCACGATCGGGAGCGGCCACCAGACCCATCCCAAGCGCAGAAAGAGCACGACGTCGAGCGCGTTGCCGAGATACCAGGTGCTGTAGCCGTCGCCGCCCGCGTAGTTGGTGCTCGCAATCTCGGCAAGCACGCGAACGACGATATA
>DATJRF010000078.1:0-2488 GCA_035505015.1 Verrucomicrobiia bacterium
CGTCGTCGACGATCAGGACCCTCTTGCTCATCCGCTGCTCCCAAGACGAAGGTGCGCTACCGGGGTCGCAAAGACGCCCCTGTGCTGCCCTTCAATTCGACATAGCCCCTGGCCCTTCATGCGAGGCCGCGGCTCCGCAGCTCGGCCTGCTTCCGGTTGATGAAATCGACGATGGCGTGGTCCTCCTCGGGGCGCACGCCGTGGAAGCGCAAGCCGTGGGAATGCTTTCCGGACGTCTTGATCTCTTGATGGCGAACCACCTCGCCCAGCAGGGTCACGGGCGGCAAATCCGCGCGAAGCGGAATGCGGACCTCGACCGACGACCCCATCTTCACGGGGCGATCGGTGATGAGCGAGCAGCCGCCGCGGCTGATATCCCGAATCGTCGCCCGGCTGAAATCGCCCGTGCCCTTGCCGCTCGGCGCGAATCGCCAATGCCCCGGCACCAGCGTATCGAGCCGCACGCTGGAGCGCTTCTGAGCCCCGCCCGAGGCTCCGACCAGATCGACGCGCTTGGGGAAATCGAACTTCGTGCTGTTGGCCGAGACCCCGGCGATCCGCGTCGAGGCGCGAAAGCGGCCGGCACTGGTCGAATAGAGGATGACCGCCGCTTCGCCGGCCCGCCCGACGACGTCCCGCGTCACGATCCCGTTGCTGGCAACCGACTCCACCGTCACCGAGCGCGGCTGCCGGCCGCCGACGACCACGTCGACGAACGAGTTGGCCTGCGGGAGCTTGGAGGGCGGAATGCTCGAGCGCCCCGCTCCGAAGAGCGACTTGAACATCAGGCCTTGCTCCCGGTCGGCTCGGGCGCATCGTCGGTAGTGGATATCTGCCCGATCGATTCCACGCGCAGCCCGGGCGGAATCTCCGAGTACGAGAGCACGACGAGCTGCGGCGCGGCGCGCTCGGTGAGCCGTTTGAGCGCGACGCGCACCGAGGGCGAACAGAGCACGATCGGCTGGAGCCCGGAGTTCTGCGCCACCGCGATCTGGCGCGTCAGCGAGGTGTAGACGCGCGCCACCGTATTCGGGTCGAGCAGCGCGTAGGCGTCTTCGCCGCGGCGGACGGCTTCGGCGAGCAGCGCCTCGAGCCGCGGATCCACCGTGATGACCGAGAGCAGGCCGTTCTCGGCGTACTCGGCCGAGATGTGGCGCGAGAGGGCGGCGCGCACCTTTTCGGTGAGAAAATCGATGTCTTTGCTCACGCGTGCCGCGTCGGCCAGCGTTTCGAGAATCAGCACGAGGTTGCGTACCGGAATGCGCTCGCGCAGCAGGTTCTGCAGCACGCGCTGGATCTCGCCGACGGTGAGCAGCGAGGGCATCAGCTCCTCGACAACGACCGGGTAATGCGATTTGACGTTGTCGAGCAGCGCCGAGGTCTCTTGGCGCCCGAGCAGATCGGGGGCGTGCGACTTGATGATCTCGGTGAGATGGGTCGCGATGACGCTGGTGGGATCGATGACGGTATACCCCGCCATCTCGGCCTCGGCGCGCGCGGAGTCGGGAATCCAGAGCGCCGGCAAGCCGAAGGCCGGCTCGGTGGTCGCGATGCCGTCCAGCGGCGCCGTCGCGGTTCCGGGATTCATCGCGAGCAGCCGGCTCACCATCACTTCGGCCTGCGCGACCTCGAGGCCGTAGATCTTCACGACGTAAGCGTTGGGACGCAGCTGCAGGTTGTCGCGCACGCGGATCGGCGGCACGACGATGCCGAGGTCGCGCGCCGAATGGCGGCGGATCAGCGTGATGCGCTCGAGCAGATCGCCGCCCTGGTTGACGTCGACCAGCGGGATCAGCCCGAACCCGATCTCGAGCTCCATCGGGTCGTACGAGAGCAGCGGCACGACGCTCTCGGCCGGCTTGGGCGCGGCGGCGGCGGCCGCCGCCGCCTTGGCTTTGGCGAGCGGGCTGCCGGGGCTCTCCGCGGCGATCTGACGCCGGCGGTAGAAGTACGCGACGTACATGACGAGCGAGGCCGGCAGCATCACCCACGGCGCCAAGCCGGCAAAGCCGAAGATCGTGGAGAGGATCGCCGCGATCAGCAGCGCGGGCGGCTGCGCGAAGAGCTGCTTGGTGATGTCCCGGCCGAAATCGGATTCGTTGGCGGCGCGCGTGACGATGATACCGGTGGCCGTCGAGATCAGCAGCGCCGGAACCTGGGTGACGATGCCTTCGCCGACGGTGAGCAGCGTGAAGCGCTGCAGTGCCTGGGCGACGTCCATGTGGAGCTGCGCGATGCCGACGATGAAGCCGCCGATCGTATTGATCCCGACGATGATCAGGGCTGCGATCGCGTCGCCGCGCACGAACTTGCTGGCGCCGTCCATCGCACCGTAGAAATCGGCGGCGCGCTGAATATCCTTGCGGCGCTGCCGCGCCTCCGCCTCGGTGATCAGCCCGGCGTTGAGGTCTCCGTCGATGGCGAGCTGCTTGCCGGGCATCGCGTCCAAGGTGAAGCGGGCCGCGACTTCGGCGACGCGCCCGGCACC
>DATJRF010000079.1:0-4857 GCA_035505015.1 Verrucomicrobiia bacterium
GTCGGAGCCGGAGTCGGCGGCGGCGTCGGCGGGATGTACCGCACCACGACCACGTGCTGATCCGGGACCCACTGGACGTACGCTCCCATGCCTTCCGAAATGACGCGGACCGGCACGAGGACGTTGCCCTGATAGATCATCGGCGGCACGTCCAGGGGACGCGACTCGCCGTTGATGATGACTTCCGGCTTACCCACGGTCACTTCGACCTGGGCGCCGGGTTTGCTGACCGTTGCCGTCTTGGTACCCGCGTCATAGGAGACCGTCGCGCCCATCTGTTCGAACATCGAGCGCAGCGGAATGAGGATCGTGCCGCCGCGAACGAGCGCAGCGAGGACGCGACCCTGCTTTAGGACATCGGGCTTGCTATAGACGTGGTGGTCATTGTAGAGAATCGGGATCTGACCCGACGGCGGGGATCCGAAATTCGCCGGCGGAGCAGCCATGGCGCCTCCCTGGTCCTGCGCGATCGCGTTGGTTCCAATGTTGCCATGCGACGCGCCGGACTGAGCGGCAACCGCAGTGAGCCCCATGCCGGCTGCCATCAGCACGGCCAGGACTCCGGTGCTCAGTCGCTTCAATGTGTCCTCCTAGCTAGCTAGTTTAATGAGACCTCGGAATGCGTAGGCTGGGTCCCGTGGGAGCCCAATCCGAGCAGTCCTTCCGCCCTCTCTTCGGGAACAGCCGATTGCCCCCCCTGCAGAAGGAGAGGCTAGGAGAGCTTTTCTTCGAGCCTGGCGAGGAATTTCGCCTTATCGATGATGTAGCGTTCGTGGGTCCCCTCGGCCACGGCCTCTTGCTCGTCGAAGACCTGCACCGCGAAGCTGATCCGCGGCCCGTCCACTTGGACGACCTCGACCTCGGTGCGGACGATGAATCCGACCGGGACCGGGTTGGAGTGCTCGATGTCGACGTGGGTGCCGAGAGTAACCTGCCCCGGAGCGAGCAGCGGCCCGATGCAGTGGATTGCGGCGCTCTCGACCAACTGAACGAGCATCGACGTGGAAAGCACGTCGACGCCTTTGTTCCCGGCCTTCTCGGCCGTCATCCACTCCTCGACTCGGCTCTGGAGGCTGTACGAGCGTCCTACGGCCGATATACCGCTCATGCGGGGGGGAGTTACGCCGTGCAGCCGACGAGGTCATTCCGAGGTTAGGGCGATAGGGGTTGAATCAAATCCTCCCTAAGCCCGTAGATGCCAACGAGACGACCGACCGACTTTAGGAGAAGCATGTACTACTACCGCCTTGGGGCCGCAGCGCTCGTTACGGTTCTGGCCCTCGAAGCGTGCGGGGGCAGTCACGGCCCGGCCGGAGCGCCGCCGCTCAGCGTCGACGTCGCCACTGCGAAGCTGCAAGACATCGCGACCAACGTGGTGCTCGACGGGCAGGTTGCACCCCTCGAGCAATCGACGCTGGCGTTTCAGCAGAGCGCGCCGATCATCGCGATCTACGTGAATATCGGCGACGTCGCGAAGAAGGGAGAGCTCCTCGCGCGCATCGATCCGTCGACGCTCTCGGCGCAGCTCAGCCAAGCGCGCGCGCAGGCCGAACAGATGAACGCGAGCGCCCGGGGGGCCGTGGTCGGCTACCCGGTGCAGACGCAGTCCAACGCCGCGACGCTCGAGACCGCCAAAGCGACGCTCGAGAACGACAAGCTGGTCTACGAGCAAAACAAGCAGCTTTACAAGCAGGGCTACGTCTCCGAGACGACGCTCGAAAACTCGCAGGCGCAGTACGTCCAGGCGCAGCAGAGCTACAACAGTGCGGTCGTCGGCATGCGCAACGACGTCGTGAGCGCGGAGAACGTCAAGTCGCAGGTCGCCGCGGCGCAGGCGGCGGTCGCCAATGCGAACGTCCTCTCGACGCAGCTCTCGCAGACGTACCTGTACGCGCCGTTCGACGGCGTTATCTCGCAGCGTCTGCTCGATCCGGGCGCCTACGGCTCGCCGTCGCAGCCCGTGCTGACGATCTCGCGCATCGACGAGATCTGGCTCAACGTCAACGTGCCAGACGAAGACCTCGACTACGTGCGCCCGGGCGTTCCGTTCACCTACACCACGACCTCGATCCCCGGCAAGACTTTCAACGGCGTCATTCAAACCGTCAACGCCGTGCCGACCTCGGGCACGCTCTCGTACCTGGCGCGGATGCAGACCCGCAACCCGGGCGAGATCTTGCGCGGCGGCATGCTGATCACGGCCACCATCCCCAAGCAGTCGGCCAGCAACGCCGTGGTAGTGCCCCGCAGCTCGGTCGCCGATACCGCCAGCGGCAGCGTGGTCTACCTCGTGGTCGACGGCACGGTCGACGGCCAGCCGGCAAAAGTCGCACAGGCCGTCCCAGTAAAGGTTGGGGTTCAGACGGATACACTCTCCCAAGTCATCAGTCCGAAGGTGACGCCGGGCGCCGTCGTCATCACGACGCGTCCCGACGCGCTCAAGGACGGGAGCCCGGTTGCGGTCAACGGTGGAACGCCGCAGCCGCCGCCCGGCGCCAAACCGCAAAAGACCGGAGGCTCCGCAAACCCGTAATGAAGAACGCACGTACGTTTGGAACGCGACTCTTTGCCGCGTTTTTCGTTTTGGCGCTCATGCTTCCGCAAGCGGGACGCGCGGCCAATCCCTTGCCGGTGATCATGCCCACGCCGGTCCCGACGCCGACGCCCAACTCCTCACCCCTGCAGTACCCGGCCTACGGATCGCCGGCCCCCGACGTCGAGCGGCTCGTGCCCAAAGCGGGCGTGCCGCCGGTCGTCAACCTGAACCAGGCCGAGAAGATCGCGGTCGCGCTCTCGCCGGTCTTCGCCGCGGACAACGCGCAATGGGCCGCGATCCATGCCAAGTACACCTCGACGATCCAGCAGCTCTATCCCGGCATCAGCGCGGCCGGCACGCTGACGAAAAACTATCCGCAGCTCGGCTCGTCCAGCTCCGCCAGCCCCGGTGCCTCTCCGGGAGTGACGGCGAACGGCGAGTACCTGAGCGAAGGCGGCGAGGTGGTCTTACAGCAGCTCATCTTCGACGGAGGACGGGTGATCGCGGCGATTCGCTCCTCGAAGGAAGCCGATATCGCCGGGCGCGGAACGCTCCTGCGCGATCTCGAAACGCTGCAAATCAACGTTGCGAGCGCGTATTACGCCGTGCTCCAGGACAATGCGACGGTGACGGCCGACGTGCAGCTGGTGCGCGAGTTCGAGGTCAACGAAGACTCGGTGCGCGCCCAGATCCGCAACGGTGCGGCGGCGCGCTCCGATCTCGCCGGCGCCCAGTTCCAAACCGCACAGGCGCGCGGAGAGCTCGTGACCGCGCAGGGAGCGGCGATCGGCGCACAGGCCGCCTTCGCCACCACGCTGGGGCTCGATGCCGACGTTGCGATCCTGCCGCAGCAAATCGGTGAGGAGCCGAGCGCACCCAATCCGACGTACGCGGCCTCGCTCAAGCGAGCTTTGCTGCTGCGTCCGGACTATCTCGCCGCGCAGTACAACGTCTACTCGGGTCAAGACAATCTCCGCTATGCCAAACTCGCGCGCTTCCCGCTGCTCACGGGGAACGCCAGTTACGGCGCCAGCCGCACGTCTTACGCGTACCCGGAGACGCTCGAGAACAATCCTTCGTTTTCGCCCATCGACGGGTACCGGAACGATCGCTCGATCGGCCTCTCGCTCTCCGTTCCGCTCTACGACCAGGGAACGACGAACTACAACGTAGCGTACGCCGCCTCGCAGTTGGACCAAGCGCGGGCCGGCTTGGTGGAGACCAAGCTCACCGTGGAGTCGGACGTGCGCTCGGCGCTGGCCAATCTCATCTCGGCCCGCGCCAACCTCGTGCAGGCCAAGGCCGAGCAGCAGGCGGCGCAGGTCTCGCTCGACGCGACGCAAGCCCAATATAAGGTCGGCGCGACGACGATTCTGAACCTCGTGACCGCCGAGGCGAACCTCTCGACGGCGGTTGCCGGCTACATCGCGGCCCTCTACGGCGTGCGGACCGCCTATCAGAACTACCTCTACGCGACGGGAGCGAGCGACCTCCAACTCTAAGAGACCGGCGATGCCTGCCCCCACCGCCGTGCCGGCCGCGATCTCGGATCCGGTCAACGCGGCAATCCTGGCGGTCTCCGAAGACCGCCTCGCCGGCTTTGTGCCGGACCCCTTCGGCGAGATCGCCGCGCGCAGCGGCGTCGGCGCCGAGACGGTGATCGAGCGCGTAGCGGCGATGCTGCGCGCCGGTTCCATTCGGCGCGTTCGCCAGACGCTGATGACCACCAGCCTCGCGCGCGGCGCGCTCTGCGCTTGGCAAGTTCCGCCCGAGCGGCTCGACGCCGCCTTCGACTACCTCTTTCGCGAGGATCCGTTCTCGGGCCACGTCGTCATCCGCACGACCGACGCCGTCTCGCCGGGCAGCAGCTACCGGCTGTGGACGACGCTCAAGGTTCCGCAAGGGTACTCGCTGCGCAAGCACGCCGAGTTCTTGCGCGAGCGCATCGGCGCGGAGCGCTATCGTCTGATGCCGGCCAGGATGGTCTTCGCGCTCGGCGTCGGCCACGTGCGGCGCCGCGGGCTCGAACCGGGAGCGCGCGCCGACGCGCCCGCGCGGCCGCAAGAGGCGGCGGTGCTCGAGTTGACGCCGGTGCAGTGGCGCGTGCTCGCCGCGCTCAAGCGCGAGTTCGCGCCCGAAGAGCTGGGCCGCGATCTCTGGCGGCCGCGCGCGGCCGAGGCCGGCGTCTCGCTCGACGAGTTCTTCGCGGTCGCTCGCGAGCTCGAAGCGATGCGCGCGATCGGCCGCTTCTCGACGTTCCTCGAACACGTCAAGGCGACGGTCAACGACGAGCGCGCGACGCGCTACAACGCGCTCTTTCA
>DATJRF010000080.1:0-4110 GCA_035505015.1 Verrucomicrobiia bacterium
TGAGCTGTCCGCTCGTGAGTTGGAGCTGCACCGTCTGATTCTGATCCGCAAAGACCGTGAGGCCCGGAGCGGACGACGGGTTATAGCCTTCTTTCGTCGCCGTCAGCGTATACGTGTCCGGCGCGAGCGAGAGGAACGTGAAATGTCCGGTCGCGTCCGTCACGGTGGAGGTGGTTTCCGAAGCGGACGTCACTTTCACGAGTGCGCCTGCAATCGGAGCGCCCTTCTGGTCGGTCACCTGGCCGCTCAAACCGCCCGTCGTTCCGGCCAGTGCCCATGTTCCCTGGCTCAGAAATGCGACGAGCAGAACGAGTGCCGTGACGACCCGACGGAGGGTCCGTCTGTAGTTCATTCTTAGCCCTCAATGGTGATTTGTGACTATGGCCACACCGGGCCCGCTGAGGTCCGCCCAGACCTCAGCGGGCTCTAAGGTGACGCTACGAGGGCACTTTCAGACCGACTTTAGTCCGTTCCTTTAGCTGGCGTTAAGAAGCTTTGGCCGACGAAGCTAGCGGCTCGATTGCGGCAATGCGGCCAACCGGTCGGCGAGCATCGCCGGGATATCCGAAGGCCGGTCGGCGACCGGAACGCCGGCGTCTTTGAAGGCCGCGATCTTGCTTTGAGGCGTTCCGAAGTTGCCCGAGATGATCGCGCCGGCGTGGCCGAGCGACTTGCCCGGCGGCGCGTTGCGCCCGCCGATGAAGGCGACGATCGGCATGCCGGCCATGTGCTCCTTAATGAAGGCAGCGGCGTCCTCTTCGTCCGAGCCGCCGATCTCTCCGCAGATCACGACCGCATGCGTCTCGGGGTCGTTCTTGAACTCGCGCAGGCAGTCCACGAAGGTGGTGCCGATGATCGGGTCGCCGCCGATGCCGACGCAGGTCGACTGCCCGAGGCCGGCCCGGGTCAGTCCGTCGACCACTTCGTAGGTCAGGGTACCGGAGCGCGAGATCAGGCCGACGTGCCCCTCCTTGAAGACGTGGCCCGGCATGATCCCGACGGAGGCCTTGCCCGGGGAGATCAGGCCGGGGCAGTTGGGCCCGATGATCCGCATCCCCGGGGTCGTCCCGACGACCTTGAGCATATCGTTGGCCGGCACGCCCTCGGTGATGCAGACGGCCAGGCCGATCCCGCCATCGTAGGCCTCGAAGAGCGCGTCGGCGGCGAACGGCGGGGGCACGAAGATGCAGGTGAGGGTCGCCCCGGTCGCCTCGACGGCATCCTTGACCGTATTGAAGACCGGCAGCCCGTGCGCCGACTTCTGGCCGCCCTTGCCGGGCGTCACGCCGCCGACCACGTTGGTGCCGTACTTGAGCATCCGGTCGGTGTGGTAGGAGCCTTCGGATCCGGTGATGCCCTGGACGATCACCTTGCTGTTCTTGTCGAGATAGATGCTCATCGTGCCAACTCCACGGCGCGCGCGGCGCCTTCGTCCATGGTTTCGACCGGGGTCATGCCCGCCTCGGCGAGGATCCGGCGTCCTTCTTCTTCGTTGGTGCCGGTCAAGCGAATGACGAGCGGAATCTTGCGCGACTTGGTCTCCTTCATCGCCTGCACGATGCCGCGCGCGACCTCGTCGCCTCGGGTGATGCCCCCGAAGATGTTGACGAAAAAGACTTTGGCGCCGGTCGAGTTGACGACCAGCTCGTAGCAGTTGCGCACGCGCTCGGCGTTGGCGCCGCCGCCGACGTCGAGGAAGTTGGCGATCTGGCCGCCGGCGCTCGTCACCGCGTCCATCGTCGCCATCGCAAGGCCGGCGCCGTTGGCCATCGTGCCGACGGTTCCGGGAAAGCGCCGGAAGTTGCGGATGCCCAGCCCCGCCCCCGAGGCGAGCTGCTCGTCCTCGTCGAGCGGCAGCGTCTTGTGCCACTCCTTGAACTCCGGATTGCGGAAGAGCGCGTCGTCGTCGAGTTCCACCTTCGCATCCGAGGCGATCACGTCGCCGTTCTCGGTGAGCGCGAGCGGATTGATCTCGACCAGCTTCGCGCCGTAGCGAAAGAACATCTCGTAGAGCGAGCCGAGAATGCCGGGGAGTTCCTTGCGGTACCCGGGGTCGAGATCGGCCTTGAAAGCAAGCTCGCGGCCGATGAACGGCGAGTAACCGATCGCGGTGTCGACGTAGTGCTTGGCGATCGACTCCGGGTGCTTCTCCGAGACTTCCTCGATGTCCATGCCGCCGAACTTGCTCACCATGATCACCGGCTTCTTCGAGGTGCGGTCGATCGCGATCGCGGCGTACGCCTCCTTGGCGATCGGCAGCTTCTCCTCGACCAGCAGCGACTTGATCGGCTCGCCGCTGGGGTTCTGGCGGTTCGGCGGCATCGGCGTCGCGAGAATATCGGTCGCGACGGCGTGCCCTTCGCCGGCCGTGTTGGCAAACTTGATCTTCCCCGCCTTGCCGCGACCGCCCATCAGCACTTGCGCCTTGACGACCCACTCGCCGAGGTTTTTCTCGATGAACGCCTTGACGTCGTTGGGCGTGAGGGCGTGGCCGCTGCGCGGCACGGGAATCCCGGAGCGCTTGAAGAGCTCCTTCCCCTGATACTCCATGAGGTTCATAGTGGTTCTTTGCTTCTCCGGTTCTAGTCGGTGACTGGTCTACGCGTGATAATCCCGCGCTGGGGCGTTCGGTGGTCCGAGAATCGGAAGCCGGTGACCGCATAGCGCGCATGCATCGCCCTGTCGCGCGAGCAGGCGCTCGCGCCACGCCTGGCACGTTTTTGCGTCGCGAAACGCGCTCCAGCTCATTCGAGTTTTCCCAAGAGCGAGCGGCCGATGATGACGTGCTGGATCTCCGAGGTGCCTTCGTAGATCTCGGTGATCTTGGCGTCGCGGTAGTAGCGTTCGATCGGGAACTCGGTGGTGTAGCCGTAGCCGCCGTGGATCTGCAGCGCCTCGGAGGCGTGCCGGCGCGCTGCGGTCGAGGCGAAGAGCTTGGCTTTGCTGGCTTCCACCGCAAACGGCTTGCCGGCGTCGGCGAGCGCGGCGGCGCGGTAGGTCAGCAGCCGCGCCGCATCGAGGTCCATCGCCATCTGCGCGATCTTGAACGAGACGCCCTCGAACGCGCCGATCGGCTTACCGAACGCCACGCGCTCCTTGGCAAACTTCACCGACGCCTCGAGGCACGCGCCCAGGATGCCGGTCGCCTGCGCGGCGATGCCGATGCGTCCGCCGGCCAGCGTCTGCAGCGCGTTGCCGAAGCCTTCGCCCTCGGCGCCGAGCAGCGCCTCGTACGGCACCGCGACGTCGTCGAAGGCGAGATCGACCGTATTGCTGGTGTGAATCCCCAGCTTCTCGGTGATCTTCTCCACGACGATGCCCGGCGCGGCAGCGTCCACCAAGAAGGCGCTCACGCCCTTGGCGCCGGCCGCGCCGGTTCGGAACATCGCCATCGTCACCGCGGAGAAGCTGCCGTTCGTGCACCACTGCTTGCGCCCGTTGAGCACGTAGCCGGCCTCGGTGCGCCGTGCGGTCGCGCGCAGGTTCGAGGCGTCGGAGCCGACGTCGGGCTCGGTGAGCGCGAAAGCCGCGATCCCGTCGCCGCCGGCGAGCTTGGGCAGCCAGTGCTCCTTCTGCGCGTCGGTGCCGAGCTTGAGCAACACCGCGCAGATCATCGAGTGCACCGAGACCGTCACCGCCGTGCCCGCGTCGACCCGCGCCAGCTCTTCGATGGCGAGCGCGTACGAGACGTAATCCGCGCCGGCGCCGCCGTAGCGCTCGGGCACGATGATGCCCATGAGCCCGGCGTCGTTGAGCTTGGTGTAGAGGTCGCGCGGGAAGGTGTGGTCGCGGTCCCACTGCACGACGAACGGCGCGATCTCGCCCTGTGCGATCTCGGCGGCGAGAGCGCCCACCTGGCGCTGCTCGTCGGTGAGCTCGAACTGCGTGCGCGTGTCGATCATCCGCGATCTAGTACTGGTAGAACCCGCGCCCGCTCTTTTTACCGAGCCAGCCGGCGGCGACGTACTGGCGCAGGAGCGGGCACGGCCGGTACTTCGAGTCGCCGAAGCCGTCGTAGAGCACCTGCATGATCGAGAGACAGGTGTCGAGGCCGATGAAGTCCGCAAGCGTGAGCGGGCCCATCGGATGGTTCATGCCGAGCTTCATCAC
>DATJRF010000081.1:0-12032 GCA_035505015.1 Verrucomicrobiia bacterium
AGCGCCCATGACGACGTTTACCGGAGTCGGGCCGGCGCGCGCGGCGCTTTCGGCGCTCGTTGACTACGCCGGGCTCTTCCCGCCGGCCGCGCTCGGCATGGCCGACGCGGTCGCCGAGTACGACGCGGCTCGCCGTGGACCGTATGCGTGGATGCTGGGCCGCTTCATCGTCCCCGCCTCGCGCTTGGCGGAGCTGGAGGGCACGATCGCGGGGCGGCAACGTTTTTCGGTCTCGGCGATCGTCGACGCCGACCCCGACCCGCGGCGCTGGTTCGGGGCGGCGCAGCGGCGCCTGACCGAGATCGCGGGCTTTCGCGAGCGCGACGCGCTTCGGATCGAAACGCTCGAGGCCGCGCTGCCTCGCCTGCTGAGCGCACGCGATACGTTCGACGCGCCGGTCGGGCAGTTTGCGGGGCTGCTCTCGCGCGCCGGGCTGCACGATCTTCCGGCATACGTCGAGCTGCCGCGCGACGAACGCTGGCCGGCACTGCTGGCCGGCGCGATGGCGGCCGCCGCGCGTTCGCGCCTGGGCGTGAAGATTCGCTGCGGCGGCGCGGAACCAAGCGCCTATCCGAGCGTCGCCGAGGTGGCGGCGTTCGTCGACGCCGCCGCCACGGAGCACGTGCCGTTCAAGGCGACCGCCGGCCTGCATCATCCGATCCGACACTGGAACGCGAGCGCCGGCACGGCGATGCACGGGTTTCTCAACCTGCTTGCGGCGGCGGTCTTCGGCCATCGCCTCGATCTCGAAGCGATCGAAGCGATCGTAGCGGAAGAAGACGCGGGCGCGTTTTCGCTGGGTCCGCGCGGCTTCGCCTGGCGCGGCGACGAAGCCGACGAAGAAGAGATCGCCCTCGCGCGCGCGCAGGACTTCGTCGCCTACGGAAGCTGCAGCTTCGACGAGCCGGTCGAGGATCTGATCGCTCTGCACATCCTCGAGCGCGCATGACCGCGTCCTGGATAGCGGTCGCGCCCGACTCCGATTTTCCGCTCGAGAACCTGCCGTTCGGGATCGTCTCGCGCGACGGCGGCGCGCCGCGCCCCGCGATCGCCATCGGCGATCGCGTGCTCGACCTCGCCGCCGCGGCCGAACTCGGCCTCTTCGACGGGGTTTGCGAACGCGGCGAGCTCGAGGCGAGCACGCTGAACCGGCTGCTGAGCGGCGGCGCCTGGCGCGCGGTGCGCTCGCGCGCGGCGGAGCTGTTGCGCGAAGGCGGCGATCCGGCCTTGCGCGCCGCCGGCGAGGCGGTGGTTCCGGCGCGGAGCGCGGTGCGCGAGCATCTGCCGATCGCGATCGGCGACTACGTGGACTTTTACTCCTCGCTCGAGCATGCGAGCAATCTGGGCCGGCTCTTCCGTCCCGGGGGCGAACCGCTCTTGCCGAACTGGCGCTGGATGCCGATCGGCTATCACGGGCGCTCGGCGACGATCGTCGTCGACGGCACCCCGATCGTGCGGCCGTGCGGGCAGCGCAAGCCGCCCGACGCCGCGGAACCGGTTTTCGGCGCTACCCGTGCGCTCGATATCGAGCTCGAGCTCGGCTTCGTCATCGGGCAGGGCAATGCGCTCGGCGATCCGATCCCGGTCGCGCGAGCGCTCGATCACGTAGCGGGGATGGTGCTCGTCAACGATTGGAGCGCGCGCGACGTGCAAGCGTGGGAGTATCAGCCGCTGGGGCCGTTCTTGGGGAAATCGTTCGCCACGACGATCTCACCGTGGATCGTCACGCTCGATGCGCTCGAGCCGTTTCGCGTCGCCGCACCGGCGCAGGAACCGCCGCCGCTGCCCTATCTGCAGGTCGCGCAGCCGGCCGCCTACGACGTCCGGCTCGAGGTGGCGCTGCAGACCCAGCGCATGCGCGAGGCCGGCCTGGCGCCGCAGGTCATCTCCCGCACGAGCGCCGCTGGGCTGTACTGGAGCGTCGCGCAGCAGCTCGCGCACGCAACCTGCAACGGCGCGTCGACGCGCCCGGGCGATCTCTTCGCTTCGGGGACGATCTCCGGCTCGCAGCCGGGGAGCGAGGGCAGCCTCATCGAGCTGACCTGGCGCGGCGAGCGCCCGATCAAGCTGCCGGACGGCGAGAAACGCGCCTTCTTGGAAGACGGCGACGAGATCGTTCTGCGCGGCTGGTGCGAACGGCCCGGCGTTGCGCGGATCGGCTTCGGAACGGCTCGGGGCCGGATCGTGGCGGCGCCCTGCGGCGCCTAGCGCCCGCCGAAGAGGGTCAGGACGCCGGCCGTGGCGACGTTGCGCTGCGCCAGCAGCGCGAGCTGCAGCTGATTCTGCACTTGCGTCAGCGTCGACGACGTGTTGGCCTGCCCGATATTCGCGTCGGCGAGGTTCGACTGGGCCTGCTGCAGGTTCAGCGCCGCGGTGTTGTTGTTGTCGACCTGGTACTGCAGTGCGACCTGCTGCCCGCCGAGCTGCGTCTGCGTGGTTCCCAGCTGCGCGATCGCGTTGTCCAGCTGCCCGATCGCGTTCGTGGCGTTGGCGCTGGTGGAGAGATTGATCGCGGATATCTGCAATGATGCGGCGCTCGCGTTGCCGTAGTTGATACCGGTGGTGTTGCCCTCGTTCGCGCCGGATTGTACCTGCAACGCGGAGTTCTGCGTGTTGGCGGGCACGGCTTGCGCGATCTGGATGGTCGCGGTCTGGCCGATATCGGCGTTGGTGAAGTCGCCCAGCTTGACGTTGACGTTCTGCACGCCGGTGACGGTGGTCCCGGCGTTGTAGAGCCCCGGCAGCGTGATCGTTTGCCCGGTCGCGTTGTCGGTCGCGGTGACCTGCGCTTGCGCCTGGCCGTTATTGCCCGCGACGATCTGGATTTGAATCGTCGAGTTCGTCGTGGCAGCGCCGCCGAAGCCTTGCGCCGCACCGTTGGGATTCTGGAAGTTCGCATTCGCGGCGGCGACCTGCGTCACGAGGTTGCCGCCCTGCGCGAGCGGAGCGTTCGCTACGACGTTGGCGGTCGCCGCGGAGCCCGCGTTGGCGCCGGCGTAGGTACCGTTGAGCAGCGGTGCGCCGTTGAAGTTGGTGGTCTGCGCGATCGTGTTCGCCTGCGCGACGAGTTGATTGGCCTGCGTCTGCAGCGCGGCGCGGTCGGTCGGAGAGAGGAAGTCGTTGACGCCGGCCACCGCGAGGTTACGCAGTTGGCCGAGGATATCGCTCGTTCCGGCGAGCGCGCCGGTCGCGACGTTGGTGGCGTTGTAGGCCGTTTGGACGTTTTGGCTGGCTTCGTTGAACGCCGCGACCTGCGTCTGGAGCGTGGTCGCGATCGCGTACGCGGCCGGATTGTCGGCGGCGGTGTTGAGCTGCTTGCCGGTCGTCTCGCGGGTGAGCGAGGTCTGCAGCGCTTGGCGCGTCTGCTCGAGCGCCGCGAGGGCCTGATCGGTGCCGACGGAGTTGATCGCCATACGGAGTCCAGTATACCAGAAAGCCCCCGCTCCCCGGCCCTTAGCCGCGCAAAGAAATGGCGCGAACCGGTCCGGCGGCAAGCGAGCCTGCGAGCGTCTCGATCGCCTCTCGCAGGCCCTCGGGATCGGCATGCGCCCCCGCGGCGCGGCACCGCGCGAACTCCTGCGATCCCAAGCGAGCCTCGAGCTGGCGCTCGCGGCGCACCACGCTCGGGGCCCGGCCCGGCAGGGCGACCCGCTGCTCCGCCCGCAGGCGGTCGGCGCCGCCCAAGAGTTCCGCCGCGGTCGCGAAGCGGTCCATCTCGAACGCGAGCAGGAAGGCCACCTCGAAGAGATGCGCCTCGCGCCGGGAGCCGCTCTGCCGCAGCTTCGCGCGTGCCGCCCGCAGGGCGTCGGCACACAGCCGGAGCTCGCCGCGCTCGAGCCGGGCCGCCGCGATGGTCAAGAGCTGCTCCGCGACGCTTGCGGCGGAGCCGAGCCGCTCGTGGATCGCGAGGCTCTCGTTGGCGTATCCGAGCGCCTCTTCGAAGCGCCCGTCGCGAAGGGAGATATCGGCCAGCAGCGAGAGCGCCGCCGCGGCGTCCGTCGCCGGTCCCAGGCGGCGCAGCAGCGGCAGCGCCTCGAGCGCCCGCCGGCGTGCCGCTTCGGTATCGCCCTCGTAGCCGAGCGCCAGCGAGCCGAGCTCGAGCAGGACCAGCGCGGTCCCGCGCTCGTTGCCTGCGCGGCGGTACTCGGCCATGGCACGATCGTAGAGATCGCGTGCGGCGGCCGCGTCGCCGAGGCGGAACTGCGCGCTCGCAAGTCCGTTGAGTGCCTTCGCCAGAGCGTTGGGATCGTCGAGGGTTTCGTAGTACGCGACCAGCTCGCGTGCGAAGCTGGCCAGGCCCACCATGTCGCCGCGGTAATCGGCGGTCAACGCCGCGGCGTAGAGCAGCTCGGCGCGCTCGACGCCGCTAGCGAGCTCGCTGCGCAGCGCGACGTCGATCCAGTAGCGCCCCTCGGTGAGGCGTCCGGTCTCGAGCCAAAAGCGGCGCATCGCCACCGCGATCTCGGCGCCGGCGCTCAGGTCGAGCCCCGCGACCAAGGCGTACTCCAAAGCGCACGCGACGTTGTGCACCTCGGGTTCGACCGATGCGATCGCGTCCTCGAGCGCGCCGCGCTCGATGCGCTCGGCCGCGCGCCGCACGAGAGCGCGGCAGAAGCGAACGAGCCGCAGCCGAACCGCCGCCGCCTCGGGCTGCGCTTCGAAGAGCGCGTGGGCGTAGGCTTGCAGCGGCTCCGCGAGGGCGTAGACGCGCGTGCCGTCGGTATCTTCCGATTCGAGCAAGTTCGCCGCGCACAGCTCGCCGAGCGCTTCGGGCAGGTCCCAGGGCTCGAGATCGCCGCACGCCGCGACGTCTCGCGCCGCGTCGCCGGTGAACGCGCCGCCGAAGACGGCGAGGCGCTCGAAGAGGCGCTGGGCGTGGGGGCGAAGCTCCCCGTACGCGGCCTGCGCGCACTCCGCGATGACGCCCGCGGAACCCGGGCGCGACGGCGCGCGCAGCGCCGCCGCGAGCTCTTCGAGCGAGTGCGTGCGCGCGCGCGCCGCGGTGAGTTCGACGGCGAGCGGAACGTAGGCCAGCGCCTGGCAGATCTCGTCGACCAGCGCGCGCGTCCGCTCGGTCACCGCGAACGTCGTGGCCGCGGTTTGCGCGCGATCGATGAAGAGCGCCGCCGCGTCGGCTGCGCGCGGCGCGCACAGCTCGTAAACGGCCTCCTGCGCGATACCGAGCGGCTGCGCTCCCGTTGCGAGGATCGTCAACTCGGGAGCGGCTTGCAAGATCGCCTCGCAGGTCCCCGCGCCGTCGGGCGCCGCGGCGGTGCAGTCGTCCAGGAGCAGCAGCGCCCGGCGGCCGCTCAGCGCCCGCAGCAGCGTCTGGCGCGGACTTTCGTCGGGGCGCTCGCCGATGCCGAGCAGCGCGAGGATCGCGGCTTCGAGCGAACGTTCCGGGCGCATCCCGCGCGCGCCGAGCATCCAGCCGCCGTCCGGGAAGGCGTAGAGCCGGCGCTGCGCCGCGGCGATCGCGACGCGGCTCTTTCCGATTCCCGCCGAGCCCACCACGCTGACCATGCGCTTGCCTTTGAGCAGTTCGGCGACCGCGGCGATCTCGGCGGTACGCCCCAGCAGGGTCGTGGCCGGCGTCCGCAGATTCCCGGTGGTCACTCGGGGCGTGCCGCGCGCTTGGAGCCCGCCCGCGGCATCGACGACGACGCGGTCGCGCCCGGCCGCCTTCGCGCCGTACATCGCACGGTCGGCGGCCTGCACCAGCGAGGGCGGCCCCGCGCCGGCGCCGGCGGTCACGCTCGCGACGCCGATGCTCACGGTGACCCGGCCGAGCGGCGACTCGGCGTGCGGAATGTCGAGCGCGCGCACCGCCGCCAAGATGCGCTCCGCCACGATCGCGGCGCCTTCGGCATCGGTCGACCAGAGGATGGCGGTGAACTCCTCGCCGCCGTAGCGCGCGAACAGATCGCTTTCGCGCACGATGCAGGACTGCGCGGCGCGCGCGACCTGGTTGAGGCACGCGTCGCCGGCGATGTGGCCGTAGGTGTCGTTGAAGCGCTTGAACCAGTCGACGTCCAAGACGAGCAGTGCGAGCGGGCAGCCTTCGCGCTGAGCTCGCGACCAATCGTCGCGCAGGCGCTGATCGAAGGTGCGCCGGTTAGCAACGCCGGTGAGGGCGTCGCGCAGCGCAAACGTCTGTAGTTGTTCCTTCTCGCTGCGCACGGTCTCGGCTTGGGCCGCGACGGCGACGTACAGGGCGCAGGTTTGCAGCAAGTGCAGGTCGTCGGTGCCGTAGGCGTTCGGGCGAGTCGTCTGCGCCGAGAGCACGCCGATCGTCTCCGCACCGAAGCGCAGCGGAACGAAGATCGCGCTCTGCGAGTCGTCGTCCGATTTTAGCGGGATGATCGGGCCGTCGAGATCGTCGAGCGAGCGAATGAGAATCGGCTCGCCGCCGTCGAGGACCCGCCGGCTCTGCGACTGCGGTTCGATGCGCATGTGCGGGAAGCGCCACTTCGAGCCGTGGTCGTAGGCAAAATCGATGTGCGCCTCGTCGCCGCGGCGCAGGGCGACGAAGACGACCGAGGCGTCGATGAACTCGGCGAGCATGAGGCAGAAGCGTTCGAACGTCTGCACGAGGGAAGTGCCGGACGAGAGAATCTCGGCCGTCTGACGCACGATTGCGAGATTACGTTCGCTTCTGTCCACGGTAGGCGACGCGGCAGAACCGCTGGCTCGCGGCAGAACCGCTGCCTAAGGTATCGGCAACTTACAAGCCGGGCGGCAGGTTGCTTGGAGCGACCGGTGCCGCGAAGGTCGTTTCGAACCGCGCGCGGCCGGGTGCGGCGGCGCAGTCGTGCCGTGCCGGCGCGTAGGCGCTCGCCCTCGCGGCGGCCAGCGCCGAAGCGTCCGCGTCGCGCTTGCCGCTGGAGCGGACGACGGTCGCGCCGGCTATGCTGCCGTCGGCGCGGACGAGCACGTCGACGATCACCACCAGGTCGCCGCGCGTCAAGCGCGCCGACGCCGGGTATGCGGCCGGGGCGGACCGGACGACCCGGGCCGGCCGATCCGCGCAGGCCAGGACGATCACGCCGGTGCGGGCGCCTCGAGCCAGGAGCGGTAGTACGCGTCGTCCTCGCAGGCGGTCGCGGCGCGGGCGATCTGCAGCGGCGCGAAGGTGTCGACCATCACGGCGATCTCGTCCGTCGAGGTCTTCCCCAAGCTCGATTCGACCGCGCCGGGCTGCGGGCCGTGCGGCGCTCCAGCGGCGTGCAGCGTGATCGAGCCTTCCTCGACGCCGCGCCGGCTCATGAAGTTGCCGCTGACGTAATAGAGCACTTCGTCGCAGTCGACGCTCGAGTGGTTGTACGGCACCGGGATCGCCAGCGGATGGTAATCGAAGAGCCGCGGCACGAAGGCGCAGAAGGCCGCGCCGGGCGCTTCGAACGTCGCGTGCGCGGGCGGCGGCTGATGGAGTTTGCCGGTGATCGGCATGAACTCGTCGACGTTGAAGGCGTACGGGTAGCAGTAGCCGTCCCAGCCGACGACGTCGCAGGGATGGTTTTGCACGACGTACACGGCGTTGCGCCCCGCATTCGTCACGCGAATCTCGTATTCGCCCTGCTCGGCGACCGGCGCGCGCAGCACCGGCACCCGAAAATCGCGCTCGTAATAGGGTGCGTGCTCTTCGAGCTGCCCGTACTCGTTGCGATACTTGCGCGGGATCTTCACGGTTCCCGCGCATTCGTGAACGAGCATGCGCGTCGGCGCGGAGGGCAGCACGCGGTAGATCGTTCCGGTGGGAACGACGATGTAATCGCGCTCGCGGTAGGCGAGGTCGCCGAACGGCGTTTCGAGCGTGCCGGCGCCGTGATGGATGAAGAGCAGCTCGTCGCCGCTGGTATTTCGGTAGAAATACTCCATCGGACGCTGCGCTTGCGCGATCGAGAGCAGGATGTCGGCGTTGCCGAGCAGGGGCGTGCGCGACTCGATGGCGTCGCCGCTCGGATGCAGCGTCTGCGTCTTGAAGTGCCGGTTGCGCAGCGGCTGGTTCTCGTGCAGCTCGATCGCCGGGCGATCCCACGCGCGCACCTCGAGCGTCGCGGTCGGCGGGCGCAGATGATAGAGCAGCGAGTAGACGCTCTCGAAGCCCTTGGTCGAAAACAGCTCTTCGGCGTAGAGTCCGCCGTCGGGGCGGCGGAACTGGATGTGCCGCTTGTGCGGGAGGGAGCCGGCGCGAACGTACGACGGCACGGCTACGCCCCTTCGCCCGCGTTCGCAGCCCGGCTGCGGGCGTCGAACCCGTTCTGCTTGTGCGTTCCGTCGCAAAACGGCTTGTTCTGCGAGGCGCCGCACCGGCAGAGCGCGGTGTTGGGGCCCTCCAGGGCGTATGCGTTTCCGTCCGCGTCGGTGAGCGTAAAGGCCCCGGTCACGAGATACGGGCCGCCGTCGCGAACCTTGATCGTGACGGCCGTGGCGTCGTTTTCTGGCATGGCTGCAAGGCGTTCGACGTTTGCGCGGCGCACTCCGGTCGTACCGTTCTACGTGGAGGAGGAGTACCATGAAGCGTTTCGCGCTGACGGGTGCGCTGCTGCTAGGCGGCGCGCTCGCGCTGCCCTCGATGCCCGCGAGCGTGCGCTCTGCCGCGGCGGCGACGCCGACGCCGGTCGCACTGCAATACGACCAGATCATTCGTACGATCGTTCCGCCGGCGACGCCGCCTGCGCCGGGTTCGTTCCAAACCGATTACGCGGCGATCATGAGCGCCGCGTCCGCTTCCGGCTCGCCGCAAGGCGCGAGCTCCCCGCCGCCGCATCGCGGCTTAGGCGGGCTGCTCGGCGCGGTGATGGGCGGCCAGCCGCCCGGCGGGCCCGGCGGCGACCAGAGCGGGGGCTACGGCGCTGCGATGAGCCGGATGGCAGAGATGCGCGCCGGGACGCTCACGCGCCTGACGTATTACGAGGGCTGGATCCGCACCGAGGAGCCGGCGCTGCAGACCGCGACGATCGAAAAGTGCCAAAGCCATCAGTTCATCACGCTCGACCTCGCCAAGAAGACGTACGCGATCGCCAACACGGCTGCGCCCTGTCCGCCGCGCCCGATGGGACCGATGGGCGGCCCGATGCGGGGCGGGACGGGTGAAGAGGCGGCTCCCGGGACGAGCGATCTCACGCTCACGTCCAACGAAACGAGCCTCGGGCCTCTGGAGATCGACGGCATCCCTACCACGGGCTATAACAACGATCTCTCGATGGCAACGACCAACGCGACCGGATCCTGTCGCAACGGTCAGATGGGGATGACGATGGAGCGCTACGTCTCGAAGATCGCGGTCCCGCGCGCCGTCTGCCCGCTGCCGCGCGGTACGTCGCCGGAAAATCCGGCGAGCATGGCGAGCCGCGGCGGCTGCAAGCCGACGATGCATCTGCACGGCTCCCCGAGCGCCGCGTTCGGCGAGATGGACCGCCTGATCATGTATTCGAAGATGGCCATGAGCGGCGGCGGGGACCAGTCGCGCATGGGCGGTTTCTCGTTCGTCACCGAACGCGGAAACGTGAAGTGGCTCTCCGGCGCCGCCGCCGACGCGCTCTTTACGATTCCGCCGGGATTCACCGCGGCGCAATAGCTCAGGTCGATGACGCGGTCGCGCTCAACGTGGCTTTGGCCAGCACGTGGCCGGCGATGCGCGCGAGCAGATCGGCCGCGTCGAGCGGCGCGGCGCGGCCGACGTGCTCGACGTCGAGCGCGTAGAGCGTGAAGGTGTAGTGATGGGCCGGGCCGGGCGGCGGGCAGGGGCCGTAGTACGCCGCTTTCCCGGTCGTCGCCAGCCCGATCTCGCTCGATGGCAGCCGTGCGTTGCCGTCGAGTTCCTGAGTGCCGGCGGGGATGTCGTAGAGCACCCAGTGATAGAATCCTCCGGCGACCGGCGCGTCGGCATCGCGAACGATCAGCGCGAAGCTCTTCGTGGCTTGCGGTGCGCCGGACCACGCCAGCGCGGGCGAGCGGTTCTCGCCGCCGCATTGCGCCGCCATGAGCTCGCTTGGCATCGCCCCGCCGGGAACGAAGTCGCCGCTATGCAGCTGCATCAGCGTGGCGGCGAGAAGGACGGCTGCGATCATGGCTGCGGCACTCCTATGCCGGCGAAAAATGCGTCCGGCAGAGCGGCTCTTCCGAGAAAAGCGGTCATCGCCTCGTCGAGGCTGCGCCCATGCGGCGAGAGCAGCGTCGCGCGGTAGCGGGCCGCCGCCGCAGCGGGATCGGCGGCGAATGCCTCGGCGAGATCTTCCCCGTAGACCGCAGCCCACGCCGTCTCGACCCGCATTTGGCCGCCGGCCGGCAGCGCTGCCGGATCCGCTGCCGCGACGCGCGATTCGTAAGCCGATTGCAACCCGGCCGCCGCGAGCAGCCGCTCGGCCTCGTATGCGCGTGCGCCCGGCGAGATCGGCCCGGCGAGCTCCTCGAAGATGCGTGCGGTCAGCGCGACGGTCGCCGCGCGATCGCCGCGGGGCTCGGCGGATGGTGCCAGCAGCAGGCCCACGGCGGTTCCGATCGAGGCGAAGAGATCGCGCGCGTCGAGCGCGTTGGGCCCACCCTGCGAGGAGGGATCGGGCGGAGGCCAATCGGCGATGACGGCGGCGCCCGAGCTTCCAAGCGGGTACGCACCCGGCGCCCCGCGCTTGCCGGCGCGCGCGTAGAGGTCCACGTAGAGAGCGCCGAGGGGCCGGCCCGTGGCGGCGTCGGAGACCGCGTAGCCGGCAACGCCCGGCGCCCAACCGCTGCCGCCGCCCAGCGGCGCGAAGGCCAGACCGAAGGTGCGCGCGGCGCCGAGCGCAGCATCGAGCGGCGGCGCCGGCGCCGGGCCCGCCAACAGATGCCCGGCGCGCAGCTCGTCCCACGGCTGCAGGCCGTAGCGAGCATCGCGCTGATCGGCACGGACCGCGCTCTGCATCGCGGCGCGCTGCGCCGAAGCGGCCGGCGCGAGCGCGGCGCCCGTCTCGTCCACGAACTTTTCGATGCCCTCCGGGACCTCGAACGGCCCCCCGGTCAGGTCGATATCCGCGTAGGACTCGGCGCCGAGGAGGTGCGCGATGCGGTCTTGCAGCTCCGCGACGTGCTCGAGCGCAGGGGCGTCGCTCGCGGCGAGCCGCTCCCGGGCGAGGTAGAAGGCCTGCCGCACCTGCGGGCTGCGTGCCCACGCGAGGAGCGTGCCGCCCAAGGCGTCGACGGGTACCGCATACCCGCCGCGCTGCCGCGGGAAGAGCGCCAGCAGCGCCGGCGGTATCCCGGCGGCGCTGCGCTGCGAGACGGTGATGCTCGCGGCGTCGCCCGGAGGGTGCGCGAGCGCCGCCTCGCTCTGCGCGAGCTCGGCTTCGCGGGCGGCCAGCTCGGCGCGCGCGGCGGGAGGCAGCCGCGCGGCGCGGGGCGCGTAGCGAGCCGACAGCTCCCCGATGCGCGCCTGGATCGCACACCGGCGGGCGGCGTCGCGCAGCTCCGGATCGGTCGCGATCCGCGAGACGAACCCGGCGGCGCCGGCCGCCGAGGGCGAGCAGCGCGCTGCGAACTGGGCCGGGGACAGCGCCCACCACAGCAGCGTGGCGGCCAGGAGATGGAGCACCGCGTCGCGCTTTTGTATCCGTTGGCGGCTCCCCCTGCGCGGGCCGGACTTCGGTCGGGTTGGGTGGGGGCGGGATGTGGTATTATGCCAAGGCCATGATGGGGGTCGGGCTTCACGCGGCGTAACCTCGTGAACCCCGCCAGGACCGGAAGGTAGCAACGGTAAGCGAGCCCTTACGGGTGCCGTGATACACCTGGCTTCCGTCGTGGTCTCTTTATTTGCCCACGAGAGGCTCATGCAAGCAGTATCGATCGAGCTCGCGGCCGCGGCACTCGCGGTAGCGCTGCTCGCCCTGGTCGTCTATCATCTCGCCGCGGTGCGCCCGGCGCTCGCGCGGTTGGGGAAACTGGCCGCGGTCCACGACGGCATGCTGGCCGGCGGGAGCGGCGGCGCGGCGGACAGGCTGGCGGAGCTCGAGGCGGCGGCGGCGGCGGCCACGGCGGAGCTCGAGAGGGTGCGCTCC
>DATJRF010000082.1:0-3689 GCA_035505015.1 Verrucomicrobiia bacterium
AGGCGGGTTTCTTGCCGTGCCGCCGCCTGGCGATCGCGATCCTAAACCGTACGTGGCCCGGGTGCGTGCGGCCCAGCGCCGCAGCCCGCGGCCCTACGCCGCCCGCCGCCGCGCCCGGTACGGCGTCGCTCCCCGAACAAGCCGCGAGCATCGCCGCGCCGGCAATCCACGCAACGAAACATAGCGGCAGCCTCAATCCCTCATACCTCACAAGGAAGCGGTAATTCTCCACGCGCCCCGGCCTTTATCCTTGTCAGCGCGGCCTGCCTGCGTTCGAACGCTCGGCCTCCCCCGCGCTGCCCGGGAGCGGCGACGCTCTCGCAACCGCGCTCGGGTTGCCGCTGTCACGGGGTGCATGCTGTACGATATTCCGGTCCGCCGCAACGACGGCAGCGACGCGACGCTGCGCGAGTACGAGGGCCAGGCGTTATTGGTCGTCAACGTGGCGTCGCAGTGCGGGCTCACGCCGCAGTATGCCGGCTTGCAGAAGCTGCAAGAGGAGCTGGCCGGCCGCGGGCTGCGCGTGCTCGGCTTTCCCTGCAACCAATTCGGCGCGCAAGAGCCGGGGAGCAGCGCCGAGATCAAGACGTTCTGCGAGACGAATTACGGCGTGACGTTTGCGCTCTTCGAGAAGATCGAGGTCAACGGTGCGGGCCGCCACCCGCTCTACCGCGAGCTGATCGGCGAGGGCGGCGACATCGGGTGGAACTTCGAGAAGTTTCTGGTCGATCGCACCGGGCACGTCGCCGGCCGCTTCGCCCCGACGGTCGCGCCCGACGATCCAAAACTGCGCGTGGAGATCGAGCGCTTGCTCGGCGCCTGAAGGTCGGCGGGCCCGGCCCGGTAAACTCTGGCCGGTCATGCCCAACACCCCCCAGGCCGCCGGCCTGGAGTTGCACGCCGCCGACGCCTATTGCCGCGCGCTCGCCGCCGAGCACTACGAGAACTTCTCCGTCGCATCTGCTTTCGTGGGCGCCGCAAGGCGCCGCGATCTCATGCGCATCTACGCGTTTTGCCGCACGACCGACGACCTTGGCGACGAGAGCGCCCGGGGGGCCTTGGCCCGGCTGGACCGCTGGCAGGCCGATACCGCGGCGCTCTTTGCAGGCGAGCAGCCGGTCCACCCCGTCCTGCTCGCCCTGGGCGAAACCGTGCGCGCCCACGCGCTGCCGGCCCAGCCGTTCTTCGACTTGATCGCCGCCAACGTCCAAGACCAGCACGTCAAGAGCTATGCCGATTGGCCGGCACTGCAAGCCTACTGCCGGCTCTCGGCCGCGCCGGTCGGCCGGATGGTGCTGCGCGTCTTCGGCATCGCGGATCCCGCTGCCGAAGCGCTCTCCGACGACGTTTGCATCGGTCTGCAGCTCGCCAATCACGCCCAAGACGTCTCGCGCGACGCTCTGATCGGCCGAACCTATCTGCTCGAAGAAGACCTGCGTGCCGGCGGCACGCGCGCCGCGGTGCAGGGCCTGGTCGCCCGCGCCCGCGAGCTGCTCGATGCGGGCCGCCGTCTCGAGCGCATGGTGCCGCTGCCCCTGCGCCTGCAGTTGGCACTCTACCGCTTGGGAGGCCTCGCGATCTGCGATGCGATCGAGCGCGCCGGTTTTGCAACCGATCGCACCCGTCCCAGCGTTTCGACTCCTATGAAGCTCGGCATCGCCTTGCGGGCAGTCGCGAGCGTGGGCGGATGATTACGCGCATCCGTCAGGCGATCTCGGGGGTCGCACCGCCGGAGACCGATCGCGAAGCAGCCGAGCGCTTCAACCGCGAGATGGCGCGGCGCGAAGCCAAGAATTTCTACTGGGGCTTTATCTCGCTGCCGCACGAGCAGCGCATGGCGATCTACGCTCTCTATAACTACGGCCGCATCCTCGACGACGAGGCCGACGACTCGGCGCTGCCGGATCTCCCCGGCCGCCTCAAGCCGTACCGCGAGCGCGTCGCCCGCGCCGTGCGCGGCGAGTACGCCGACGACGATCCGATCATGCGCATCCTCGCCGAAGCCACCGCTCGCTACCAGATCCCCGAACGCGAGCTCGCGATGCTCGTCGACGGCGTCGAGATGGACAACGATCGCAAGCGCTACGCCGATTGGGAAGACCTGCGCGGCTACTGCTATCTCGTCGCCTCGGTCGTGGGCCGCATGTGCGTGCGCATCTTCGGCTTCACCGATCCGGTTGCGCTCGAGCGCGCCGACGATCTGGGCCTCGCGCTGCAGCTCACGAACATCTTGCGCGACGTCACCGAGGACGTGCGCCTCGGCCGCATCTATCTGCCGCAAGACGAGCTGGCGCTCTTCGGCATCGACGAGAACGCCCTGATTGCGGGCGATCCGGGGCCGAGCTGGGAAGCCTTCGTCGGGCACCAGGCCGAGCGCGCGCGCGCGCTCTACGCCTCCGGCTACGAAGTCCTCAAATACATTCCGCGCCGCCCGGCCGCGTGCGTGCGCACGATGGCCGGCATCTACGAAGGCATCCTGAGCAAGATCGCGCGCGATCCGTGGCTGCCGCTCCACGAGCGCGCCGCGCTCGCGCCCACCGAAAAGCTCCGCGTCATGGTGAAATCGTGGCTTTCGAGCGCGTAGCGGTGATCGGGGCGGGCCTTGCGGGCCTGGCGGCGGCGACGGAACTCCAAGAGCTCGGCATGCGCGTCGAGCTCTTCGAACGCAGCCGCCTGCTCGGCGGCCGTGCCACCTCCTTCGAAATCGACGGCATCGAAGTCGACAACGGCCAGCACGTCTTCCTCGCGTGCTGCAACGAGTTCGTCGCGTTCGCGCGGCGCGTGGGTTTCGAGCAGAGCCTCTTCGTACAGCCGCGCTTCGACGCATTGGTGCTTGCGCGCGACGGCACCGCCGGCCGCCTGCGCGCGGCTGCGCTCCCCGCGCCGCTGCATCTGCTCGCCTCCTTTGCCGGCTATCCGCATCTGAGCGCCGGCGCGAAGCTGCGCATCGCCCGCGCGCTCGCAAGCGCCCTGCTCGGCCGCATCGACGGTGCGACCACCTTCGAATCGTGGCTCGTCCTGCGCGGCCAAAACGCCGAGACGCGCCGCGCCTTCTGGGATCCGTTCTTCATCCCGGCGTTCAACGCGCCGTTCGACGCGGTCTCGATCGAAGACGCGATGTTTACGCTGCGCACCGCCTTCCTGGGTGAAGCCGGTGCGGCACGCTTCGGCTTCGCCACCACGCCGCTCGCGCATCTCGCCGCCAAAGCGGCGGAGCGCCTGGAGGCCGTCCATCGCTCGACCGGCGTGCTCGCCGTCGAACGGACGCCCGGCGGTGTTGCGCTGCGTCTTCCCGAGGGTGCGCGGCGCGAGTTCGACGGGGCCGTCCTCGCCGTGCCGCCGCGCGCCGTCGCCAAGCTCCTGGGCGATCCGCTGCGCTACGGCGTCGCCGGCCTCGACGGCTACGTCCCGTATCCGATTCTCGACGTTCATCTCTGGCACGACCGCGGCTCGGTCGGCTTTGCGTTCGCCGCCGCGCTCGACGCGCCGCTGCAATGGATCTTCGAGAAGCGTCCCGGCTATTTGAGCTGCAGCTTCAGCGCCGCCGGCGATTCGATGAGCATGCCCACCGCCGAGCTCGAAGCGTTCGCTTGGAACGAAGTCCGCGCGTTCGTCCCCGCGCTGCGCGACGCCAATCTCGTGCGCGCCGCCGTTACCCGCAATCCCGAAGCGACCTGGCTGCCCAAGCC
>DATJRF010000083.1:0-2740 GCA_035505015.1 Verrucomicrobiia bacterium
GAGAGCCACCGATGCTCCGGCGATCAGTGCGAACATCGCGAGGAGCACGGCAACCATAAGCGGGCGCGAGAAGCGGTCGCCGGCGGTCAATACCGCGCCGCAGGCGATTCCGAAATTGCGGAACCACAGCGTCGCCCGATCGAAGAAACTCGAGCGCTCCCCGCTTGCGCTTTGCAATTCGGCGAGAATCTCGCGCGGCTGCCAGCTGTTTCCCGCGGTGAGCGAGACCAAGCGTTCGTGCGCGTCGAAAATCGCGATCGCCTCGCCGTGTTCGAGCTGGCCGGACTGCGCGCCGGGTGAAACGAGCACGTTGAAGCGCTTCGCCAGCGTGAGCACCGTTTGCGGATCACCGGTTGCCAGCGTCCATCGCGAGGGATCGGCGCCGAACATTGCGCCGTAGCGGCGCAAGACCGCAGGACGATCGTAGCTCGGATCGATCGTCACCTCGACCAGCCGTGCGGAGGCCGGAATTTCATGTTGCAGTTCGGCGAACTTGGCGCTGGTCGCCGGACACTCCGCGCTCTCGCGGCAGCGTGTATAGATGAACGTGACCGCAAAGGCCCTACCGTTCAGTTGGCTCCAGCGCAGCGCACGGCCGTTCTGATCCTGTAAGACCGGATCCGACGGCAAACGCTCACCCACAAGCACGGTGGGAACCCACGGCAGCACCATGTTCTACAGCGTAGGCGGCGCTGAAGAAGAGCTGGGGAATTCCGGCCTAGTGCGGGAGGGAGCAGGCTTACTAAAGTCGCACTTTACCTGGCCTTAACGGTAGATAGCTCCGGAGGCTCCGACCCTGTGGAAGACAAGATGATCACATGCAAGGACTGCGGGAACCAGTTCGTCTTTACCGCACGCGAGCAGCAGTTCTTCGCCGAAAAAGGCTTTCAAAATCAACCCCAGCGTTGCCGCGAATGCCGTCAGGCGCGCCGGGCGCAGAACGGCGACCATGCCCCCGCTCCGTCTGGAGCCCGCCCCAGTTTTGAGGCCGTGTGTGCCTCATGCGGCGTGAACACCACCGTTCCGTTCCGCCCGCGCGGCGATCGGCCGGTGTACTGCCGTACCTGTTACACCGCCCAAGTCCCGGCCGGGGTTTGACCGTAGGGAATCCCGAAAGGGGTTCCCACCATGGCCACCTCTCCCGATGAACTCCTGGCCGTCGCCTTTGACGGCGAGGCGTTGACCTATGTCGATCAGCGGCTGATTCCGCACGCGATCGAGCGCAAACGCGCGTCCACCGTCGAGGAGATCGAAGAGGCCATCAAGACCCTTGCGGTGCGCGGAGCTCCGGCGATCGGCGTCTTTGGTGCCTACGGCGTGGCGATGCTGCGCGACACCATCGCGAGCGACGAGGCCTTCGCCGCGGCCGCGCAGCGGATCCGCAACGCGCGCCCGACGGCGGTGAATCTCGCCTGGGCGGTCGATCGCGTGCTAGCCGCAGCCGACATGCGGGCCGAGGCGCAGGCGATTCACCGCGAGCAGCTCGCGATGGATGCCGCGATCGCCGACGCCGGCCTCGACCTCATTCCAAGGGATGCGCGAATTCTCACCCACTGCAACACCGGGCCGATCGCCACCGCCGGCGGCGGCACGGCGCTGGGCGTGATCATCGCGGCGCAGCGCGCCGGGAAACATCCGCATGTATTTGTCGACGAGACGCGGCCGCTGTTGCAAGGCGCGCGGCTGACGTATTTCGAGCTGGCGCAGGCGGGCGTCGACGCGACGCTCCAAGTGGACGGCGCGGCCGCGCTCGCGATGGCGCGAAAAAACCTCGACCTCGTCATCGTCGGCGCCGACCGCATCGCGCGTAACGGCGATACCGCGAACAAGATCGGCACGTTTGGTCTTGCGATTCTGGCCGCGCACTTCGGCATTCCCTTTTACGTCGCCGCGCCGCGGTCGACGTTCGATTTCAGCATCGAATCGGGAGCATCGATTCACATCGAAGAACGGGCCGCAAGCGAAGTGACCGCGTTCGGCGGCAGCCCCGTGGCGCCGGCCGGCGCGCAGGTGTACAATCCCGCCTTCGACGTCACGCCCGGTCATCTGATCACCGCGTTCGTCACCGAGTACGGCGTGATTCGCGCGCCGTATCACGAATCGATTCCCGCCTTGGAATTGCGCCCGAACGCGCGCGTCTTCGCCTCGTGAAATATTACGAGTTCATCGACAAGTCGCCGAAGATCGGCAACCTGGTCGTGATCGAAGGCACCGAACGCGCTCTAGCCGAGCGCGCGCTCGACGTGCTGCTGGATCGTCTCCTCCCGCCCGACATGCGGGAACTCAATCTCGAGCGCATTCCCGCCTCGGAGTGGAGCGACGCCGCGCGCGTGCGTGAAGCGGTGTCGGCGATGCCGTTTCTTGCGGATCGGCGCGTGGTCGTGGTGAGCGACGCGCAGGCGCTGCGCGCGCAGCCGCGCCGCGATCTCTTCGAAGTGATGGAGTCGGTCCCGGACGGCAACACGCTGATCGTGCTGGATCTGCTCTCGCCGCGCTCGCAGCGCCCGCAGCCGCTCGGCGCACAAGCCGGCCGCACCGCGCTGCGTATCGATACCACCGCGAACGAAGAGACGCGGGCACGGTTCGTCGACGACGTGCTAGCATCGCTGAACGCGACCGCGGAGCCGCGCGTTCGCGCCGAACTCGCGCGCAGTGAAGCCGATCTCGCGAGCGTTCGCAACGATCTGGAAAAGCTCGCGCTCGCCGGCAAGAAGATCACCTTCAAAGACCTCGAGGGCGA
>DATJRF010000084.1:0-3222 GCA_035505015.1 Verrucomicrobiia bacterium
TACTCGAGCGCTCGCGCTTCGTCGCCGGCCGAAAATTCGAGATCGCTGATCCAGGTGAGCGTGCCCGCGATCGAGCGCTCGTTGCCGTGCTGGCGAATCAACGCCAGCGCCTCCTCGAGCACCGCGCGCTTCTGCGGAAAATCGCGGATGTCGATCGTGAGGCCGCGCGTGCGCAGGGCCAGCGCCAGCAGCGTCGGCTCGCCGAGCTCGCGAGCCAAGGCGATCGCCTCGCATGCGAGCGCGTCGGCGAGCTCGCGTTCCTCCCGAAAATACCACCCCAGCGTCTGTGCGAGCCCCCGCAGCGCCTCGACTAGCCCCGCCTGGTCGCCGAGCGCGCGGTAGAGATCGACGGCGCGTTCCGCGGCCGCCCGCAGGACGCTTGCGGGGCTGCTTCGCAAACGCACGGCCAATCCGGCGCACAGGCGCGCTTCGGTTGCGGGGGCGGCGCCGCGCGGCAGCGTTTCGAGCGCGCGCTGCGTCCAGCGCGCGCCTTCGCCGGGCCGATAGTCGTTGAAGAACTGCTGCGTCGCCGCCGCGATCGAGGCGCCCAGGACGACGTCGCCGCGGTCGTCGAGCGCCCACTCGAGCGCGGCACGAAAGTTGTCGGCTTCGGGCTCGAGCATGTGCAGCCAAGCACGCGCCGGCGTGGTGTAAAAGTTCGTATCGGACCGGCGCGCAAGCTCCTCGAAATACTCGGCGTGCCGGCGGGCCGCTGCGTGCAGCTCGCCCGCGTCGAGCAAGCGTTCGCGAGCGAATGCGCGCACGGGCTCGAGCAAGCGGTAGCGGCCGTCGGCCAGTGCGTCGTCGGCCACGAGCGATTTGCGGATCAAGCTGGTCAGCAGCTCGAAGATCTCGTCGCGATGGACCTCGCCGAGCAATCCCACGGCGGTGGCGGCGTCGTAGGTGAAGCCGCCGGCAAAGATCGCCAGCCTGCGAAAGAGCGTGCGCTCGCTTTCGGAGAGGAGTTCGTAGCTCCAGCCCATCGTCGCGTGCATCGTTTGCTGGCGCGGCGCCGCGGTGCGGTCGCCGCCGCCGGGCAGGCGGAAATCGCGCAGCCGCGCCGCCAGCGGCTGCAAGCCGATCGCGGCGACGCGCGAGGCGGTCAGTTCGATTGCGAGCGCGATCCCGTCGACGTTGCGGCAGATCTCGACGACGGTCCCGACGTTGGCCTCGGTGAGCGCAAACTCGCGCCGTGCCTCGGTCGCTCGTTCGACGAAGAGCGCGATCGCGTCGTAGGCCATCGCTTCGGTGGCATTGGGTTCGGAGTGCGGGGGCGGCAGCGAGAGCAGCGGCAGCCGGTAGACGGCCTCGCCGGAGATGCCGAGCGGCTCGCGGCTGGTGACCAGCAGCGAGAGCTTGGGTGCCCCGGCAAGCAGCGAGCGCAGCGTCGTCGCGACCCCGGCGACGAGGTGCTCGCAGTTGTCCACGACGATCAGGAGGCTGCGTTCGCTGAGCAGCGTTGCGAGCGCCGACACGGCGTCCTCGCCGATCGGCACGGTCATTCCCAGCGACGAGGCGATCGTCGAGACGATCAGCGAGGGGTCGTTGAGCGGGCTGAGGTCGACGAACCAAACGCCATCCGCGAACCGGTCGGAGACCTCGGCTGCGGCCGCGATCGCGGTGCGCGTCTTCCCGGTTCCGCCGGTCCCCACGATCGAAACGAGCCGGTGGTGGGCGAGCAGCGCACGCGTTTGACTGATTTCGTTGCGGCGGCCGACCAGCCGCGTCAGCGCGATCGGCAGGCCGCTGCGCGCGGTGCTGCGACGCGGGCGCGCGGCGGGAGCCTCCGACTCGTAACCGGCCGCGTACACGCGGTTGCGCCCCCCGAGCTTGGCCCGGTAGAGCGCGTCGTCGGCCGCGCGCAACAGGCTCGCCGACGAGTCGTTGGCCGCCGGAATCGTCGAGGCGACGCCGAGGCTGATCGTCATGATGCCCAGCGTCGAGCCCGCGTGCGGGATCTGCAGGCGCCGCACGGCCGCGCGCAGCTCTTCGGCGAGTGCGATCGCGCCCGCCGCGGGCGTGAGCGGCAGCAAGCAGACGAACTCCTCGCCGCCGTAGCGCGCCATCACGTCGCCCGGCCGCTTGGCCTCCTCGAACAGCGCGCGCGCGACGCGCTGCAGGCACTGATCCCCGGCCTGGTGGCCGTACGTATCGTTATAGCTCTTGAAGTAGTCGAGATCGATCATCGAGAGCGCGATCGGCGAGCCGTCGCGCAGCTCGCGCGCCCACTCTTGGGCGAGGGACTCATCGAAACTGCGGCGGTTGGGAATCCCCGTGAGTGCGTCGGTCAGCGCGAGCTTCTCGAAGCGCTCGCTCTGCGCGACGGCGCTCTCGTGATAGAGCCGCGCACCGATGTACAGGGCGCACGATTCGAGCAGGGTCACGTGCTCGGCGTCGTACGCGGTGATCTCGCGAAAGCAGATGGCGCCGAAGAGTGCGTGGCCGAACGAGATCGGAACGCCGATCGAGAGCTGCCGCCCGTCGCTGCGAACCGTCGTCTCGCCGGAGGAGAGGACGTCGGCCTCCAGCGAGCCCGGATGCACCGGCGCGTGCGCTCGCACCGCGCCGTTCCCGCTGCCGTAGACGCAGGCGACGCGATCGCCCTCGCCCGCGCGCACCGCGATCGTTACGCCTCCGGCCTCCGCCAGCGCCGCCAGCGGCGGGCAGCAGCGCGTCAGGACGATCGTCGTCGGCTCGTCGTTGGAGAGCAGCTCCGCAATGCTGCGGACGAGGTGCGCGCGTTCGAGCGCGCCGAGTTTCATGCGCCGACGTTGGTTGCGGCGGCGAGCGCCTCGTCGTGAGCGCGCGCCTGGCTCCAGCCGGCGCCTTCCATCGCGAGCGCCGAGCACTCTTCGATTCCGAGTGCTCCGCGCAGCTCCGAGCGCAGCGTATCGTATTCGAGCTGTTCGTTGATCTGCAGCTTGATGCCGGTCGTGCGCAGCGCTTCTTCGGCGTAGCCCAGCAGGCGGGCGGCGCGCTCGGCGTCCTTGCAGCGGTAGACGATCCCGGCCAGGTGCACGATCGCGCAGAGCGCGAGCATCGTATAGGTCGAGTTGCGCAGCCCGCGCGTGGCGATGAGCGCCTCGCGGGCGTACGTCGCCGCCAGGTGCAGGTCGCCGGCCGCCAGCGCATACATGGCGCGGTTGACGTCGGCCATCACGGTCATGCGTTCCAGTCCGGGCTCGCCGGTCGTGATGGCGCGCTCGCGCTCGGAAAGCTCGA
>DATJRF010000085.1:0-16752 GCA_035505015.1 Verrucomicrobiia bacterium
AGTACCGAGGGCAGCAGCATGAAGATCGACATGAGCTGCGCCTGGATCTGCGATTGCGCGACGGTCGACACCAAGAGGCCCAAGCCCAGCGCCGTGAGCAGGAAGCCGGCCGAGAGGAACGCCAGCAAAAAGAGATTGCCGGCGACCGGTACTTGGAAGATGAAGCGCATCGTCAGCAGGATCACGGTGAAATCGGCTGCGGCGACCAGCGCGTAGGGCAAGACTTTGCCCAGCATCAATCCGGCCGAGCCGATCGGCGTCACGAGCAACTGATCGAGCGTGCCGCGTTCGCGCTCGCCGACGATCGCGAGCGAGGTGAGCATCATCGTGATGTTCTGCATGATCAGGCCGATCAGCCCGGGCACGAAGAAGTTGGCGCTGCGCATCGCCGGGTTGAAGAGCACGTACGGGCGCACGTCGAAGGCGAACTGCGGCAAGAGCGTCATGTTGCGCAGCGGTACGCCTGCGAGCGCAACCGCAGAGCCGTACGCAACCTGCGCGACCGCGGAATCGGAGCCGTCGATGAGCGCGCCGATCGAGGGGTGGCGCCCGGCGAGCAGATCGGCGGTGAAGTTTTCGGGAATGTCGAAGCCGACGCGCGCCTTGCCCGAGACGATCGCCTCGTCGAGCGCCTTGCGGCTGCTGACGTAGCCGACCACGTCGAACGTGCGCGAGCCGATCACCGCGTCGATGTACGCCTGCGCGGCCCGGCCGCGGTCGCCGCGGTAGACGACCGCCGGCACGTGCTCGACGGTCGTGTTGATCGCGTAGCCGAGCAGGATCATCTGCACGAACGGGATGCCGACCGCGAGCATGAGCGTGATCGGGCTGCGGAGGATCTGGCGCATCTCCTTGTAGAAGACCGCATCGAAACCGCGCAGATCCCAGGCGGAGCTCACTGCGCGCTCGCTCTCGTGAGCGCGACGAAGGCGTCTTCGAGCGAAGGCGCGATCGGCGAGATGCGCTTGGGCTCGACGGCGAGGTCCTGCGCGAGGCGCTGCGCGGACTCGTCCTCGGCGACGACGACGTGGATGTCGCGGCCGAAGATCGTGGCCTCGCGGATCGCGGTGCACTCGTGGACGCGTTTGAAGACCGCCATCACGTCGTCGGTCGCGATCGCGTACCGCACGGTTCCCTCGGGAGTGACCGCGCGCAGCGCGCAGATCTGCTCGGGCGAACCGCTCACCAGCAGCTTGCCCAAGTAGATGTACGCGAGCGACGAGCAGCGTTCGGCTTCGTCCATGTAATGGGTCGTCACGAAGAACGTCTTGCCGCCCGCGGCCAGGATGAAGAGCAGATCCCAGAGATCGCGCCGGGCGACCGGGTCGATGCCGGCCGTCGGCTCGTCGAGAAAGACGACCGCCGGGTCGTGGATCAGCGCAGCGGCAAGCGCGAGGCGCCGCTGCCAGCCGCCCGAGAGATTGGCCGCGAGATACTCGCGGTACGGGCCGATGCCCACGATCTCGACCACCTCGCGCTTGCGCGCCTCGCCCCGGCGTCCGAGCGAGTAGGCGCGCGCGTAGAACTCGAGATTTTCGTTGACGGTGAGATCGCCGTAGAGCGTAAAGCCCTGCGCCATATAGCCGATCGAGCGGCGCACCTCGTCCCCTTGGCGCTCGACGTCGAAGCCCGCGACGGTCGCGTTGCCGCTGGTCGGATGGACGAGGCCGCACAGCATCTTGATCGTCGTCGACTTGCCGCTGCCGTTGGGTCCGAGAAACCCGAAGATGCTCCCGGCCGGGACGCGCAGATCGAGCGCTTCGACCACGTCGCGGTCGCCGTAGCGTTTCGTGAGGCGCTCCGCGACGATCGCGTCGGCCGCGCTCACGGTTGGTAGACCGTTACGGTGGTGCCGTCGAGCAGAACGTGCTTGGGGTCGTGGATGCGGATCTTCACGCCGTAGACGAGCTCGGCGCGCTGATCCGCGGTCTCGACGTTCTGCGGGGTGAACTGCGCGGTGCGGTCGAGCGCCTCGACGACGCCGTCGTAGGTTCCGGTCCCCGCATCGGAGATGACGCGCACGTGCTGGCCTTGCGGAAAGCGCGCGAGATCGCGCTGATCGGCGTAGATGTAGACGTACGGATCGGCGAAGGTGTCGATGATCGCCGCGCCCTCATTGGGCCCGAGCAGGTCACCGGGATGAAGATCGAAGGCTTCGACGACGCCGTCGGCCGGCGAGCGCACGACCGCCTCGCGCAGCAGCGCCGCGGCGTGATCGGCGGAGGCGCGCGCGGCCGCCAGCGCCGCTCGCGCCTGGGCGATGATCGCGGGGCGCCCGCTCTGGAGCGTGTGCGAGGCCGACGATTGCGCGCGCGCATTCTGGCGCGCGGCAGCGCGCTCGCCGGGCAACTGCGCGTCGGCCAAGGCCGCGTAGTCGGAGCGCGCCTGCGCGAGGCGCGCACTCGACTGGTCGAAATCCGCCCGGGCCTGGTCGAGCGCCTGTTGCGAGACGTCGCCGGTCGAGGCGAGGCTGGCAGCGCGCGAGTAGTTGGTTTTGGCCAGCGCCACCGCCGCCTGGGCGTCGCGGATCGCGTCGGTCGCTGCCGCGATCTGCGGCTGCGTCACGTCGACGGCTTGGCGGTACTGCGCCTGCGCCTGCGCGCTCTGCGCCTGCGCGCGCTCGATGTCGGTGGTCGAACTGCCGTTCTCGAGCTCGTCGAGGTGCTGCGCGGCTTGGCGCGTCTGCGCGACCGCGACGTCGTATTGCGTTTGGAGGAGTGCCGGGTCGAGGCGAAGCACGATGTCGCCGCGATGAACGCGCGATCCCGTGGCAACGTCGACCTCGATCACCCGGCCGCCGGTCTGGCTCCCGACCGCGACGCTCTCGGTCTGGACGGTCCCGCTGTAGCCGGCTGGGGCACTGCAGGCGCACAGCAGTGCCAGCATGAGCCAAGAGAGGGGTGCGCGCATCCGCACCTGTTACGCGCATGAGCGAGCGCCCTCCCCTCACGAGAATTGTCTTAGCCAGCGCATCGCCGCGGCGGCTCGCGCTCTTGCGCTCGCTCGGCCTCGCGGTCGAAGTGGTGGTGAGCGGCTACGACGAGGCGGATGTCGACGGCCTCTCGCCCTGCGAGCTAGCGAGCCGCCACGCCGCCGGCAAGCTGGCCGCGACCCTCGCCTTGCTCGCCCCGGGCGATGCGGGGGTGGTGGTGGCAGCCGACACGGTCGTGGACCGGGACGGGGTTCCGCTCGGAAAGCCGCAAGGCGACGCCGAGGCGGCGGCGATGCTGCGCTCGCTTTCGGGCCGCAGCCACCGCGTGCACACGGCGTTTGCGCTCGCGGTGCCGGGGCGGGCGGCGCCGGTCCAGGAACGCGTCACCACGCTGGTCCGCTTCTACGCCCTCGACGAGGCCGAGATCGCGGCGTACGTAGCGAGCGGCGACCCGCTCGACAAGGCGGGGGCCTACGGCATCCAAGGCGGCGCCGCTGCGCTCGTGGAGGCGATCGACGGCGACTTTTACGCGGTCATGGGATTTCCGCTCGGCCGCTTCATTCGGGCCTTGCGGCGGTTGGGTTTTTCGCTCCCCCCCGCGAAAGACTGACGCGCTCGCCAGAGGGGAGTTCCCACCCATCTTTACCTACCGCGACGAGCGCCGGTTATTCGCGCTCATCGGGATCATCATCATCGCGGCCCTGCTCGCGCTCGTCCAAATCGGCGCTCAACGCGCCGGTACGGAGTCGCCGATTACCACGGCGGGGACATCGCTGTTTGCGCTCGCGCAGACGGCGACGTCGCTGACCGTTTCGGGTACGCGTTCGCTGATCGGGTCGCTGGTCGCGCTGCCGCAGCTCGGAGCGCAGAACGCGGCATTGCGCGCCGAGAACGAGCGCTTGCGCGAAGAGAACGCGCGCCTGCACCAGCTCGCGGTGGAGTATGCCGCGCAGACGTCCGTGCGGCCGGTCGTCGATCTCTATGGCGGGGTCGAGGCGAGCGTGATCGGGTTCCCCCCCGAGAACGATTCGCGTTCGATCACGATCGACAAGGGTGCCAACGCCGGCATCGCGCGTGACGACGGCGTCGTGGCGCCGGGCGGCGCCGTCGGGCGCATCGCGTCGGTGGGGCCGCTCTCGAGTACGGTGCTGCTGCTCACCGACTACACGAGCCGCATCCCGGCGGTGGTGCGGCGCGGACGCTGGTGGGGCATCGCGCGCGGAAACCTCACGAGCGTGCGCGTCGAATACGTTCCCGAAGACGCGCCGATGCGCGTCGGCGACGTGATCGTCACCGGCGAAGGGCGTTCGTTCCACGCCGGCGTTCCGATCGGGACCGTCGTCTCGATCGAGCGCGGCGACGCCACGCTCTACCAAACCGCCGTCGTCAAGCCTGCCGTCGATCTCGGCGCCCTCGATCGCGTTGTCGTCGTCAAGAGGTAAGCCTCACGTCGCTCCGTTCGTCGGGCCACCGTGGTACGCCGCGGCGGCGTGGCTGGCGCTCGCGCTGCTCGCGCAGTCGACGGTGGTGCATGCCGTCGCGATTCGCGGCGTCGTGCCGAGCCTGGTGCTCGTGGTGGTGGTCTGGTACGCGATTCGCGTCGACGCGTTTCGCGCGGCCGTCTTCGGTTTGGCGGCGGGACTCTGCGAGGACGTGCTCTCCTCTGCGACCGGCGGCGCGTGGACGATCGCGACGACGGCGACGGCCGTGCTGGCCGGCTCGCTCTCGCGCGGCTTCTTCGCCGATTCGATTCCGCTGGTCACGACGATCGTCGCGATCGCGACGCTCGTGCGCGCGCTGATCTTCTGGAGCGTCATGGCGCTCGAAGGCTATCCGCGCGGGCTGGCCGCGATGCACTTCCACGAAGCGCTGCTGCAAGCGTTGCTCAACGTCGCGACGATGTTCGTGGCGATGATTGCGGTTCGCCGCCTCGATCTGCGCACGTGAGCGCGGCGCGTCTGCCCACCCGGCGCGGGCATTGGGATCGCCCGCCGTGGCGCATCGCCGCGTTCGTGGCGGCGGTTTTGGCGGCGTTGCTGATCCTGCTCGCCCGGCTGATCCAGGTGCAGCTGATCGACGGGCAGATGTATCGGGAAGCCGCCCAGGCCAATCAGATCCGGCTCATCCCGGTCGCGGCGCCGCGAGGCATCATCTACGACCGGTACGGCAAGGTGCTGGTGCGCAGCCGGCCGTCGTTCGTGGTGGGGCTCATCCCCTCGGAAGTGACCGACATCGACGCCGTGCTCGCGACGCTTTCGCGAACGCTCGGCATCAAGGAAGCGCTGCTGCGCTACCGGCTGCTGCACCACCGCGGCGTCAACTACGAGAACTTCGATCAGGTCGTGACCTACGAGCCGTACGGGCCGGTCGTGCTGGCGAGCGATCTGCCGGTCGCCACGGTCGCGCGCCTCTCCGAGCTGCTCAACGATCTGCCGGGCGTCGACTTGGAGGTGCAGCCGGTGCGCGACTATCCGCTCGGCGAGATGGGCTCGCACCTCTTCGGCTACGTCGGCGCGATCACGGAAGACGAATACAAGCGGCTGCGCAGCCAAGGATACACGCCCAACGACGTGATCGGCAAAGACGGCTTGGAGGCATCGTACGACGATTATTTGCGCGGCGTCGCGGGCGGCCAGCGCGTCGTCGTCGACGCGGCGGGCGCCGTGGTTCCGAGCATCAAGCTCGCCTCGCAGGCGGCGATTCCGGGCGACACGATCGTGACGAACATCGACCGCCGCCTGCAAGAGATCGTCGAGCGCGCGCTCGTCGACGGCATCAAGAGCTGGGGACACGGCCGCAAGCTCGACGGCGCCGTCGTCGTGATGGATCCGTGGACCGGCGGCATCATGGCGATGGCGAGTTATCCCAACTTCAACCCCAACGACTTCGCGGCCGACGACAGCCGCGTCGGCTATTACCTCACCGATCCGTCGCAGCCGCTCTTCAACCGCGCGATCGCGGCCGCGACGCCCACCGGCTCGACGTTCAAGATGGTGACCGGCTCCGCCGCGCTCACCGAAGGCGTGGTCAAGGTCAATCAAGTCATCTACGATACCGGCGAGTGGAACTGCGGCGGATATATCGCGCGCGATATCGCCGCCGGCGGCCTCGGCAATACGACCTTCGTTCCCGCGCTCGCCGCCTCGAGCGACGGGTATTTCTACCGGTTGGGCTGGTGGCTGGGCCTGGCACGCTTGCGCAAGTACGCGCTGCTCTACGGGCTCGACGCGCTCTCCGGCATCGATATTCCCGGCGAGACCGCGGGCAACTGGCCGACCAACGCGTGGGAGATGAAAGTCTTCGGCGTACCCGAGGAGCCGAGCGAAGCGTGCTTCCTGGCCATCGGCCAAGGCGCGATGCAAGCGACGCCGCTGCAGATGGTCAACGTCGCGTCGACCGTGATCGACGGCGGCATTCTGCACCGGCCCGAGATCGTTCGCGAGATTCGCAGCCCGCAGGGCAAGGTCATCAAAACGTTCGAGCCGCAGGTGATCCGGCGAGTCCCCGTCACGCAAGCCTCGCTCGCCGCGGTACGCGAGGGCATGTCACAGGTGACGCAGCCTTGGGGCACCGCGTACGGCTTGGCGATCGACGGTTTGCCGTTTTCGGGAAAGACCGGAACCGCCGAAACCGACAACGGCAACGGGCCCAACACCACCTGGTTCATCGCCTGGGCGCCCAGCGATCACCCGAAAATCGCGATGGCCGTCTTCGTCGACCGCAGCGGCGGCTACGGCTCCACCGTCGCCGCGCCGATCGCCCGCGAGATCATGGTCAAATACTTCAATAAAAAGCCGTGATCTTCATGAACTACTCCACCTGACGCTACGCGTACAGGATGGAGTTTCGTGTTGCTCACGCGGCGGAGACGAGCACCGCAACGAACCTGCGCTCAGCGCGAGAGGCGAAGGAGGGCTTGGCGGGCGGCGGCGGTGACGCCGGGGTCGGGTTCTTCGTCGAGTGCGGCGTGCAGCGCGTCGCTGCACCACGGCTCGCCGACCATTTCGAGACGCGCGACCATGTCGAGGCGATCGGCGACGCTCACCGGCCCGTCTTCCGTGGCGATGAGGTGATCCCACAGACCGCGGTGCGACGCCGGCGGCGCCTCGGGTTGGGGCGGCGGCTCCGGCGCTCGATCGAGCGGTTCGGCCGGAGGCGTCTGCGTGAAGACGGGTTCGCTCGCCGTCGCGGGCTGTGCCGGTTGCGCGAGCAGCGCGTCGAGCACGGCGAGATCTCGCGGTTCGTTGCTCGCGGCGTCGGAATCGAAGCGCGGCACGTCGGCGTACGAGTGCTCGGAGCGGGTTTGCACGATCGTCGCGACGATGCCGAACAGGATCGCGACGATGACGACGACGATGCCGGCGAGGAGCAGGGGAGAACCGGTCACTCGACCGTCGCTTGTGCCGCTCCGCGCAAGGCGCCGATGACGCTTGCCAGCGATTCGTCGAGCGAGCGGTTGACGCTCGTCGTGAGCACGCGATGGAACTCGTCGATCGGCAGCTCGGAGAGGACGGTGAGCACCTTGAGCACTTCGGCGCGGTAGCGCCCCAGCGATTCGTCGCGAAGATCGTCGCGCAGAATCACTTCACCGAGCAGCTGCGCGCTGATCACCCACGGCGTGACCGCGCCGAGCGGCGCGGAATCGAGCTCGGGCGAGAGCGCCCGCAGAATGTCGACGTTGACCGATCCTTCGAGCCGGACGACGCCGCGGGGCGGCGCGAGCGGCTCGGCGCTGGGAGCGAGCACGACTTGGTCGAGCAGCGTGCGCATCGCGAAGCGGCTCTCGCGATCCTCGAGGTCCTTGGCGGTGACGGACATGCGCGGCATCCGCAACCGCACGAAGAAGCGGTCGAGCGGTGCACGCAGCGAGCGCGAAGCGCCCGAGAATGCGGCGGCGAGCGCCGGCGACGCCGCGACGGCGTTATCCGGAAAGAACAGCCGCAGCGCGAAGAGGTGCTGGATGAGTCCGCCGGCGTCGGCGCGGTCGAGCATGCGCAGCGTCGTGTCCAGGCGCTCCGCAGCGAAATCGCTGTAGAGCACCGGTGCGTCGGCGCCGTTGCCGATGATCGCCGGAGCCGCAGCGGGCGGCTCCGCCGGCGGCGGCTCGAGCCGCTCGGTGTTGGCGGCGATGACGTCGACGATCGCCCGCGGCGGCGCCTGCGGCTCGGGGGCGGCCGGCGCGGGCGGGACGATCGGAGTGAGGTCGACGGGCGCCGGCTGCGGCAGCGCGGCGGCGGTTTGCACCGGCTCGGCGACGGGCGGCGTATAGAGCGGCGCTTCGACGGGGAAGGTGCGCGCGATCGAGATCGGCGTCCCAACGCTGCTCTCACCCAGCGACGGTTGCGCGAGCACGCGCAGGGCGGGTGCCGCGAGCGCGATCGTTTGACCGGCGCCCCACTCGAGGATCGCCCGCGTTTCGAGCAGCGTTCCCGCGGCGAGCGGCGAGATCACGCTCATCTCCCAGCGCACGCGCAGCTCCACGCCGGGATTGACGTCGGCGAGCAGCAAGCCGCGCTGCGACCACAGCTGGGAGGCGCCCGCATCGTCGGGGATCGCCATGCCGTTGAGCGTCGTGCTCGCGGGCACGTACACCGCGAGGTTGGTGGGCACGACGCGGATGCCGAGGCGCTCGGCCGGTCCGTCGCCGTCGTTGCGCAAACGAACTTCGTAATAGACGCGCTCGCCCGCGTTGACCGACTCCGGCGGCGCGACCAGAAGCTGCGCGTTCTGCACGAACTGCGGCTCGGCGAAGGTCGGCACCTCGAGCGGCGCCAGTTGAACCGGGCTGATGCCTTTACCGTGCAGCCAGCCTTCCAGCAGGAGCGGCCGGTCGCCGGGAACGGCGCGCAGCAGTCGCAACGTGACGCGCGCCTCGTGCGCGCTCTCGGCCGGCACGTCGCCGAAGATCAAACCGCCGCGATCGCGGCGCGCGTCGATCGCGCGCTCGACGGCAAGCTCGGGCGGCAAGGTCAAGGCGAGGCGCGCGTCGCGTAAGAGATCGGAGCCGTCGTTGCGGAAGCGCACGACGACGTCGACGAAGCGCTGGGGGCGCAGCGGCTCGTTCGACGCGATCTCCCAGGCGACGCTTTCGCGGGGTACGAGCGGGCGCGAGCGAACGACGATGGTCGCGGTGCCGAGATCGATCGCGCCGGTATCGTGTTCGAGCACGGCGCCGAGCGTCACGTTGGAGCGATCCGGAATCTTCGTGGCGATGCGCGCGCCGACGATGAAGATGCGCTCGTGGTGCGGCGGCACGAGCCCGATCTCGATCGGCTCGCGATAGGGCGCCGCCTCGTCGTCGGATTCGCCGACGCGCACGTCGGCGAGGTGAACGCCCGCGATCGCGCGCAGGCGCAGGTTCGCTTCGGGCGCAGTGCCGTCGTTGTAGACGTGCACGAGGAAACGCACGAGGTCGCCCGCGTGGACGACGCCGCGATCCGCCTCGACGTAGTTGCGCGCGCGGCTGAAGCGCGGCGCGACGCGAGCGGTGAGCCGGCGCGCGAAGTCGCGCTCGCCGCCCTTCCAGTGCAGCGCCGCTTCGACCGGCAGCGCGGCGTCGGCGCCGGGAGCCGGAACGGAGACGGTCGCCGTGATGCCCGCCTCGACGACGCGGCCGGCGGCGATCGTCCCAAGCGAAAAGGTGAGGCCCGCAACCGCCTCGTCGCTGACCGGCGCGCCGTCGACTTGCGCCGAGCCGGGGGCGTAGACGAGCCCGGGCGGCAACGCGAACGAGATCGCGACGAACTCGGCGGCGCCGGTACCGGCGTTGACCGCGCGCAGCACCATCGGGATGCGCATGCCCGGCGTGACGGCGTCGTCGCAGAGCAGCGTGAGCGCGGTTTCGTCGCCGCCGAAATCGACCGGTGAGGCGACCACGATCTCCGCCGACGCGATCGCGAACTCGCCCGCCTCGCGGGCGCCGACGCTGCCGGTAGCTTTGATGCGCGTCGCATCGGAAAGGGGCGAGTCGATCGTCGCCTGGAGCTCGACGTCGACGCTCTGGCCCGGGGCCAGGCGCTCCGAAACGACGATGCCGCCGTCGTCGTCGAACGGGTTTCCGGCGACCCCCGGCACGACCCGGCCGTCGACCCGCGCGCTGCTTGGGACGTAGCTCGTATTCTCGGGTGCCGGCAGCATCACCACCACGTCGTTGGCGCTCGACGAGCCGGTGTTGGCGACGGTGGCGTGAATGGCGATGGTATCGCCCGGGCGCGGCTTCTCCGGCGCGGAGAGGGTGACGAGCGTCGTGCTGTTCTGCAGCACCGGCCGGCTGCGCACCACGACGCGCTCGATGTTCGAGGCCAGAAGCGGCGTCTGATCGCTCACCAGCGCCGCCTGGAAGACGAGCTCGGTCCCGTCCTCGATCGTGTCGTTGACGCGGAACCGGCAGGAGACCTTGCGCTGCGCGTTCGGCGGCAGGTCGCCGGCCGCAGCCCCGCCCGCATCGACCAGCGTCCCGCCCTCGCCGAGCGGGCGGTCGTCGATCAGGTCGGCCTCGGCGACGTGCGTCGCCCCTTGCGGGTGCGAGAAGCGCACGCGCACGCCGGTGGCCGCCGCTCCGCCGAGATTGGAAAAGGAGAACTCCGCCGCGATCGTCTCGCCCGGGCCGATGCTGCGCTTGGGATCGAGCACGAGGGTACGCAAGCTCTCGACCAATGCGGGAGAGCCTGGCGCGAAGATACCCGTCAACGACGTGCCTGCCACGGTCGCTTGTTTAGCCTAGCCTGCGCCGCGGGCCTGCGGGTCGAGAACCGCCAGCGTTCGCGCGATGCGTTCGGCACGCTCGCCGGGGTTTGCCGCCAGAAACTGCTCGACGTCGGCCGAGCAGCCCCGCGAGCCGAGGACGTGCGCCGCGGCGAGCGCGACCGTCTCCGAGGGATCTGCCAGCGCGTGGACGAGCAGGCGCTGCGAGCGTTCGTCCTCGAGCACCGCGACCGCGAAGACCATGTTGGCCCGGGCTGCCTCGGGGAGCGCATCGAACTCGTCGCCCGCGCCGCGGCTCCAGCCGCTCTCCGCGTAGAGCGGCGCCGGCTCGGCTGCGGCCGGCAGCCTGGTGCGCGTGCGGCGCGGCGCGCGCAGCGCGTAGACGCCCAGCCCCACGCCGACCAGGAAGAGCGCCATCAAGACGATGCCGAGCACGCTCATCGCGTTCTTCGCTCTAGACTCCGGCGTGCAGCGCGGTGCGGACGACGTCGAGCGCGGCGTCGAGCGCGGTCTCGCGCTTGCGCTGGAGCGCGTCGATGAACTCGGAAGAATCGGCGTCGAGCAGCGCGTCGAAGCGCGCGACGAGCAGGCCGCGGTAGTTGGCAAGCTGCGGCGTGGAATCGGGGAGCAGCCGCGAGAGCGCCGCCCAGGGCACCGCGTTCGCCAGCTCCGCATCGTGCAGGCGGTCGGCGAGTTCTCGAATCTCGACGGGGTCGTAGGTGCCGCGCAGCACGACCGTCGCCGCCGGCGATTCGGCCGGAACGCCGCGTGCGGCGCCGACGTCGTGCAGCACGCGCTCGATCTGCGCTCGCAGCGACGGCGTCTCGACGTCGCGCGGAACGATCACGTAGTTCGGAATGCGCAGCATGATGAAGAGCCGGTCGAACTCGTCGCGCAGCGCGTCGCGCAACGCCGTGAGCGCGCCGGCGTGCGTGTCGCCCACGCCGTCGGGGAAGAAGGTGCGCAGCACGAAGAGGTGCGTGATCAGGCCGCTGAACCGTGCCTCTTCGAGAAAGCGCAGCGACTTCGCCAGGCGCTCGCCGGTGAAGGCGACCGCGGTGCCGACGCGACCGACGATCGCGCCGTCGAGCACGTCGAGATCGTCGCTCAAGGAGTCGGAGGCGATCGTGACGCGGTTCGTGTCCAGCGCGGGATAGGCCATCGCTCCGAGCGCGCGCGCACCGTTGGTCGGCTCGCCGACCGGCGTCGCGGGCGGAAGCTCCAGGAAGCGCTCCTCGGTCAGCGCGCGCTGATTTCCGCCGAAGGAAGGGCCGATCATTCCGTCCAGGCCGAACGGCAAGCCGGGAATCGCGTTGGCAAAGACCGGCGTCGCGCGCACCTTGAGCTCGTTCGAGGCGATCTCGTCGTCGCGCTCGCCGTCGTAGCGGATGTGCGCGACGTGCACGATCGCTTCGCCGGCCGGCAAACCGTTGTGCACGACGTCGCGCCAGCGCAGCGTCGCTTCGACGCCGGGATCGACGTCGTTGAGGACGATGCCGCGCTCGCTCGCAAACGGCGCGCTCGCACCGACGTCGCGCACCGGCACGTCGTTGACGGTGGTGGAGTTCGGAACGTAGATGAGCGTCTCGGGCTGCTCGACCCGTATCTGGACGCGGCGCGCCGGGCCGTCGCCGCCGTTGCGCACGTGCAGCACCCATTCGACCGTCTCGCCGACGTCGACCACGTCGATCGGATCGCTGCGGAACGTGCCGACCGAGAAGTCCGGCTCCGCGGTCGTCGCAATCGTGAGGCGCGCGAGCGGAATGGGCAGCATCGCGTCCGCGGTCAGCACCGCGTCGACGGTCACCGGATACTCCTTGGCGAGGCTGCGCAGCAAGCGCAGGCCGAGCCGGGCCTTGGCGCTCGCGCCGGGGAGGATCTCGCCGAAGACCAGCGAGGATTTCTCGCGAATCGCGCCGTCGACGCTCTCCAAGCGCGCCTCCGGCGAGACGTAGAGGCGCAGGCGCACGTTGTGCGCGATGTCGGTGCCGTTGTTGGCCAGCACGACGTCGACGTCGGCGAGCTGATTGGGGCGCAGGACCGCGTCGCTGCCGAGCTCCAACCGCGAGCTGTTCGCGTTGAACGCCGGATGCGAATCGACGCGCCAGATGACGTCGCCGAGCGGCGTCTCGCCGAGCTCGCGCGTGTGAACGCTCGCGCCGACGCGAATCTCGCTGCGATCGGCGTAGGGCGAGCGCACGCGCGCCCGCAGGCTCAGGCGGCGCACCGAGTAGGCGTCGATCGCGCCGAGCTCCACGGTATCGCCGTCGATCGCGAGACGCGCGTTCTTTTCGTTGAGGCGCACTTCTTCGAGTGCCGGATCCATGCGCAGGTGCAGCACCAGATCGCCGGCCGCGGCGCTGCCGTCGTTGGCCAGCACGATGCTCGCTTCGAGATCGTCGCCTGGGCGCGCGATCTCGGCGCCGGCGCGCGCGATCGCGTTGCGTCGCGGCGGGAGCGCCGGCTCGGAGCGCACCGCGACCGTGCGTTCGAAGCGGCGGGTCGCGTCGTCGCCGCCCGGTTCCCAGGCAAGCACCGCCGCGACGTCGAGCGTCGCACCGTCGGGAAGCGGCGAGACGACGACCGCCTCGCAGCGCAGCTCGATTCGCTCGCCCGCGTCGGTCGCGCCGAAATCGAAGGTCAGCGACTCCTTGCGGCGCTCGCGCACCGGCCGGCCGTCCATCGTCGAGGCGCCGCGCACCAGCACCAGGGTATCGGGCAGCTCGATCGTCGCCGTGACGTTCTCGGCCGCCGCCGTCCCGGCGTTGTAGGCGGCCAAGCTCAGGGTCACGCGCTTGCCGGGGCGGACGTCGTGCGAGGGCTCTACCGTGAACGTGGTCCGGTCGTCGCCGAAATCGGGGTGGGCGCGGACCACCAGCGAAGCCGGGTCGAGCGCGAAGGCCGGCGTCTCCTGCGAGGCGATCTGGGCGGGTGCGAAGATCCGGGTGCCGTCCGCGAGCGGCGCGTCGATGCGGACGCGGTAGACGAGGGTCGCCGAGGCGCTGGCGGCCAGGTTCGGGGCCACCGTCGGAGCGTAGAGGCGATCGAAAGCGACCCCCAGGTCGCGCTCGATCTCGCGGCCGTTGACGCGCGCCGAGCCCGGCACGTAGGTGGTGTGCTCGGGAATCGGGGCCACGACCACGACGTCGTGGGCGCTCGACTCCCCGGCGTTGTGCATGCGCACCGTGATCTGGGCTTCGGAGCCGGGGACCGGCTCCTGGCGTGCTTCGAACGTGATCCGCGTGAGGGCATTGGCGAGCTGCGGCTTGCTGCGGGCGATCAGCCGGACGACGTTGGAGCCGACCGGGGCGAGCTCGAAGGAGGCGACCGCCGCCTGCAGCTCGATGGTCGTGCCGTTCTCGATTGCGCCCGCGACGCTGTAGGCGATCTCGATGCGCCGCTCGTCCCCCGGTGCGACGTCGCCGATGTGCGCGCCGCTGCGCGAGAGCAGCGGCGAGTTTCCGAGCTCGTCGTCGAGATCGGCCCCGTCGAGCTGGCCGGAGCCGACCAAGTAGACGAGGCCCTCGGGAAGGTTGAAGCGGACGCGCACGCCGGTCGCGGCGGCGCCGCCCTGGTTGCGGAACTCGAAGCGCGCGCGCACCGTCATTCCAGGTTCCAACTCGCGATCGGGCGAAACGACGAGCGTCCGGAGCCCCTCCGGCAGCGTCGGCGCGCCAGGTGCGAAAACTTCGGAAAGGGTGCGCATGGCGCTAGTGCTTTCGCCGCCCGCGAGAGGCCCCCTTGACCCATATACTCGCGTTAATCATCGCTCGGAAGGAACGACTCGATGCTCGCCGTCCATGAAGACCGCATCGCCGCCGCCGTCGCGCGGCTCGGCAGCGAAAACGCTTTCGAAGTCCTCGCGCGCGCTCGCCAACTCGAGGCGGAAGGCAGGCGCGTCGTGCACATGGAGATCGGCGAGCCGGACTTCGATACGCCCGAGCACATCAAGAAGGCGGCGATCGACGCGATGTACGAGGGGCACACGCACTACACGCCCTCCTCGGGCATGCTGGCGCTGCGCGAGACGATCGCCGACTACGCCAGCCGCTTCCGCGGCATCTCGCCGGCGTGGACCGCCGACAACGTCGTCGTTTCGCCGGGCGCCAAGCCCGTGATTTGGAATATCCTCTCGGCGCTGCTCGACCCGGGCGACGACTTCATCTATTTCGATCCGGCGTATCCGGCGTACGCGTCGTGCGCGCACTACCAGCAGGCCAACGTGATTCCGATTCCGCTGCTCGAGTCGCGCAACTGGCGCATGGATCTCGACGAGCTGGAGCGCCACGTCTCGCCCAAGACCAAAGCGGTCGTCATCAACTCGCCGCACAACCCGACCGGCGGCGTGCTGACCAAGGGCGACCTCGAGCGCATCGCGCAGATGGCCGAGAAGAACGACTTCGTGGTGATCGCCGACGAGATCTACAGCCGCAACTTCTATCTGGATACGCCCTTCGTCTCGATCGCGTCGCTGCCGGGGATGAAGGATCGCACGATCGTCGTCGACGGCTTTTCGAAATGCTACGCGATGACCGGCTGGCGGCTCGGCTACGCGATCGCCCCGGAGCGGCTCGCCAAGACGGTCACGCTCTTCAACAACAACACCTTCAGCTGCGTCGCGAGCTTCGTGCAGATGGCCGGCATCGCCGCGCTGCGCGGACCCGATACCGACGTGCTGCGCATGAACGAGATCTTCCGCCAGCGCCGCGATCGTTTGGTTGGCGGCCTCAATGCGATCGCGAGCGTTTCGTGCACGCTGCCCGAGGGCGCGTTCTACGCGTTTCCCAACGTTACGGAGATCACGCACGACGATCGCGCGCTCGCGCGCTTCCTGCTCGAAGAGGGCGGCGTCGCGTGCGGCGGCGGCTCGTCGTTCGGTGCCGCCGGCAAGGGCTACTTGCGCTTCTCCTACGCCGCCTCGCTCGAAGACATCGACTGGGCCCTCGAGTCGATCGCCAAAACGATCCCCAAGTTCAAAGCCTAATCGCCACAACGGCGGGCGCTAGGTGAGGTGCATCGCGGCTTTGACGTCGGCGAGGACGCCGCTTGCGATCTCGCGCGTGCGGGCGGTGCCGTCGGCGATGATGCGCTCGACCAGGGGCGTGTCGGCGAGGTAGTAGGCGTAGCGTTCGCGCACGGGGCGAAGATAGGCGTTGAGCTGCTCGGCGAAATCGGTCTTGTCGGCGACGCAGCCGAGCGCGCCGGAGCGGCACTCGGCCGCGATGCCGTCGAGCTTGAGCGGGTTGACGAACTTCCACAGCGAGAAGACCGGGCAGACCTCGGGATGGCCGGGATCGCCTCGCCGGATCTTGAGCGGATCGGTGATCATCGAGCGCACCTTCTTGGTGGTCGTCTCCTCGTCGTCGCCGATCGCGATCGCGTTGTCGTAGGATTTGCTCATCTTGCGGCCGTCGGTGCCGGGAACTTCCGGAAAGTCGTTGAGCGTAGCCTGCGGCTCGACGAGAATCTGCGCGCCGTCGCCGTAGAGATAGTTGAAGCGCCGCACGATCTCGCGGCCGAGCTCGAGGTGCGCCACCTGATCGCGACCGACCGGCACGTACTGCCCGCGCACGATCGCGATATCGCAGAGCTGCAGCAGGGGGTAGCCCAGGAATCCGTAGGTCGCGATCTCCTGGCCGAGCGCCTCGATCTGGCCCTTGTACGTCGGGACGCGTTCCAGCCACGAGATCGGCGTGATCATCGAGAGGATCACGTGCAGCTCGAAGATCTCCGGCACGCCGGATTGGAGGAAGATCGTCGCTTTGGTCGGGTCGACGCCGGCCGCCATCCACGCCGCGACCATCTCGTTGCGCGCGTCGCGAACTTTGGCCGGATCGTCGAACTCGGTCGTGTACGCGTGCAGGTCGGCGATCTCGAAGAACGCGTCGGCGCTGTCGGCGTAGTTGGCCCACTGCGCGAGCACGCCGACCAGATGGCCGAGATGCAGTCCCCCCGTCGGGCGCATCCCCGACATCACGCGCGGCTTGGTTGCAGTTACCGTCATGCTCTCACAATGCAAAGGTGGCGGCGAGCTCGTCGTCGCGCATCGTTCCAGCGAACCGCCCCAATCTACTGCGATCGATCGCGCGGAGGCGGCCGCCGGCGGCCGTCGTTTC
>DATJRF010000086.1:0-2094 GCA_035505015.1 Verrucomicrobiia bacterium
CAGCTCGAATCCGGCCGGCCCGTCGGCGGCGCTGCGCACCTCGAATCCGGCGGCGCCGAGCTCGATTTCGAGCAGCGTGCGGATCGCCGGCTCGTCGTCGATCACGACCAGGCGCGGGAGGCGCGTCTGGGCCGGGCCTGAACTAGCCATCGGCGATGTCATTGATGCGATTATCGGCTGCCATGCTGGCGCTTACGCTGCTCGCTGCCTCGTCTCCCGGGGGGCGCAAGCTCGCGGTTGGGCGCCACGCGATGGTGGCGACCGAGCAGCACTACGCCACCCAGGCCGGCGTCGACGTCCTGCGGGACGGCGGCAATGCCGTCGACGCCGCGGTGGCGGTCGCCTATGCGCTCGCCGTCGTCGACCCGTGCTGCGGCAATATCGGCGGCGGCGGCTTCATGCTCGTGCGCATGCACGACGGGCGCGAGCGCTTCATCGACTTTCGCGAGAAGGCGCCGCTGCGCGCCACGCGCGACATGTATCTCGACGCGCACGGCAACGTGGTGCCGTTTCGCTCGACCAAAGGCTGGCTCGCGGTCGGCGTTCCGGGCACCGTGCTCGGCATGGAGACCGCGCGCAAGGAGTTCGGCACGATGTCGCGTGCGGCGCTGATGGCGCCGGCGATCGCGCTGGCGCGAGACGGCTTCGTCTTCGAAAAGGGCGACCTGCTGCCGTTCGACGGCTCGAAGACCGAAGGCTACTCCGGGGCCTACGGATTCTCCGGCCAGCCCAACGTTCGCGCGATCTTCATGCCGCACGGCGCCTTCCCGGTGCCCGGCACGGTGCTGCGCCAGCCGCAGCTCGCGCGCACGCTCGAAACGATCGCGGCCGGCGGCGCCGACGCCTTCTATCGCGGGCCCATCGCGAAGGCGGTCGTCGCCGCCAGCGAGCGCAACGGCGGCCTTCTCACGATGCGCGACTTCTCCGGATACACCGTCGATGAGAGCGCGCCGGTGCACTGCAGCTACCAAGGCTACGAGATCGCTTCGGCACCGCCGCCGAGCTCGGGCGGCGTCACGCTCTGCGAGATTCTCAACGTCGTCGCGCCGTATCCGCTCGCCTCGTGGGGATGGCACTCGCTGCAGAGCCTGCACTACGTCACCGAGGCGGAGCGCCGCGCTTACGCCGACCGCAACAGCTATCTGGGCGATCCCGCCTTCGTGAAGGATCCGGTCGCGCAACTGCTCTCGCCGGCGTACGCGGCGAAGCTGCGCGCGAGCATTTCGCCGGACCGGGCCACGCCCTCGGTCGACGTCAAGCCCGGCCTCGGAACGCTCGCACACGAGAACGGCGAGACGACGCATTTCTCGATCGTCGACCGCTGGGGCAACGCCGTGGGCGTCACGTTCACGATCAACGACTGGTTTGGGGCCGGAATCATCGCGGGCGACACCGGCTTCTTTCTCAACGACGAGATGGACGACTTCACCTCGAAGGCCGGCGTGCCGAATATGTTCGGCCTGGTGCAGGGCGAGCGCAACGACATCGAGCCCGGAAAGCGCCCGCTCTCGTCGATGACGCCGACGATCGTAACGAAGGACGGCCGGCTCGTGATGGTGACCGGGAGCCCGGGCGGCTCGCGCATCATCACGATCGTGCTCGAGACGATTCTGGACGCGCTGGTCTACGGGATGAACGCTCAGCAGGCCGTCGACGCGCCGCGCACCCACATGCAGTGGCTGCCCGACCGGATCGAGTACGAGCCGGGTGCGATCGCCCCGGCCGTGGCGACCGGGCTGCGCGCGATGGGCTACGCGCTCCAGGAGATTCCGATGTGGGGCTCGGCGCAGGCCGTCGTCGTGGATCCGAAGACCGGCATTCGCTACGGCGGCACCGACCGGCGCCGCCTGGAGGGCGAGGCGCTCGGGTACTAGGGTCTTCGCAGCGTGCCCTGGTATTACAGGCCTCCATGCAAACGCTTACTCCGGCGCGCCTGACCGAGCTCCAGGTCAAGGCGAACGACGTGCGCCAGGGCATCATCCGCTCGCTGCTGGCAGCGGGCTCGGGCCACTCGGCCGGATCGCTCGACATGGCCGACGTCTTCACCGCGCTCTACGGCCAGTTGATGCGACACGATCCCGCGCGCCCGGAGTG
>DATJRF010000087.1:0-7305 GCA_035505015.1 Verrucomicrobiia bacterium
TAACTCGTACGGCGGCAACCTGACGTTCGCCCTGCCGCGCTGGTCGAGCCAGATCTCGGTTTCGGCGCTGCAGTACCACTATCAGGACAACGCGCTGCCGGTCAACACGTTCTCCGATACGCGCGAGAACGTCAACCTCACCGTCAAGTTCTGACCTTGCGGCGTTACGGGTTGCTGCGCACGAGCTGCGCGCTGGCGGTCGGCGCGGTTCTGCTGGCGTTCGGTACGATTCAAGCGGCGTCGTATTCGCTCGACGCCGCGGTTGCCGTTCCCGGCGCGATTCCGCACGCGATCCCGCCGAGTTTCGGTTTGGCCGTCTACCACGTGCTGGATCGCATTGCGCCCGCGCCCTACGTCGAGGCGACGCTCGCCGCGCAGGCGCTCGGGGCGGGCGACGCCGCTCTGGCCCGGTACTATGCGATCCGCATGCCGGCCGCGCCCGATCGCGACGAGCTGCTCGCGCGCGCCGCCGCGCTCGACGGCGAGCAGACGCTGGCACTCGAATACTTCCTGGCCGCGCCCGACGTCGATGCGGTTGAGCGCGCGGCGTACGCACTCGCCGGGGCCAAACGCCCGCAAGCCGGATACGCCGTCGAAGCCGAGCTGGCGGCGCGCCTGCGCCTGACGGTCACGCATCCCGACGCGCTGGCCGAGGCGTATTGGAATCTCGGTCAGCTGGCGGACCGCACGGCGTGGATCCAAGTGCCGGGATCCCCCGTGCAGAAGGCCTGGCTGGTGCGCGCCTTGGGGCACTTCCGGGCGGCGGCCGCGCTCGCGCCGTTCTCCGAGAAGTACGCGATCTCGGCCGCCAATCAGGCGGATTTCATCGGCCGCCGGGCGCTGGCCGCGCGGCTCTTCGCACACGCCGCCGATCTCGATCCGGGCAGTGCCGACGCCATCGCGGGGCTGGGCGTGGTCGCGTTCGAACGCGGGGACGTCGCCGCCGCGCGCGGATATCTGATGCGCGCGCGCGCGATCGATCCGCATTCGCTGATGGTTGCCGCCCTCGAGCGCGATCTGCGGTGAAGGTCGCGATCGACGCCCAGCTCACGGTCGGGACCGCAACCGGCATAGGCGAGTACGTCGCGGGGCTCGCGGCGGCGCTGCGCGCAACCGGCTCCGACGTGGTGGAGCTCAGCGAGCCGGCGCTCGATCCGTGGCGCTTCGACCGCCGCGTCTACTGGGACCAGGTGCTGCTGCCGCAGCGAACGCGGCTGTGCGGCGCGACCCTGCTGCACTGCGCCTCCGGCACGGTGCCGCTGCGGGTGAGCGTTCCGGTGGTGGTCACGGTGCACGACGTTGCGTGGCTGCGCGTCCAGCACCACGCGCGCCCGTACGCGCGCTATTATTTCGGGCGCTTTTCGCTCGATCGCTATCGCAGCGCGGCGGCGATCGCCGTCGATTCGGAGTTCTCGCGCGCCGAGCTGCTCGACGCGCTGGGATGGCTCGATCCGGCGCGCGTGCACGTCGTTTACCCGGGCGTCGCCGCGGATTTCTGTTCGCTGCGCCGCCGCGGGAGCGACGGCCGGACGATCCTCGCCGTCGGAACGGTCGAGCGGCGCAAGAACCTCGAGCTGCTGGTGCGCGCGCTGCCCTTCTTGGAGGGCGCGCGTTTGGTCGCGGTCGGCCCGGCCACGCCGTATTTGCACGAGTGCGCCGCCGTGGCCAAGCTCCTCGACGTCGCCGACCGCGTCGAGTTTCGCGGCTACGTCGACCGTGCGGAGCTGCTCGACCTCTACGCTTGCGCCGCCGTCGTCGCGGTGCCGTCGCAGTACGAGGGCTTCGGATACGCGGCCGCGCAGGCGCTGTGCGCGGGCACGCCGTGCATCGTTTCGGCCTGCAGCGCGTTGCCCGAAGTGGTCGGCCCCGACGCGACCGTCGTCGAAGTCGACGATCTCATGCGCTGGGTCGAGGGCCTCGCGACGCTCCTGCAGGGCGAGGGCGACGCGCGAGCCGCCGCGGCGCGCGAACGCGCGATCGAACGCTACGCGTGGAGCTCGGGCGCAGAGAAGATGGCGCGCATCTACGCGCAAGCACTGGAAGGCGCCGAGCCCGGCACGGCCGATTTAGTCGGCCTGGCTTCCTCCCGTCATCCTGAGCGTAGGCGCGCAGCGCCGAAGTCGAAGGGCTGAGCGTAGGCGCGCAGCGCGGACAAAAAAAGACCGCCGCTTCTAGTAGATTGGCGAGCCGGGGGCGCCGGGCGCGACGCTGCCGTCGTCGGGAGCGAAGATGAGCTTGAGCGGATAGCTCGACCCCGGTTCGGGCATCGTCACGATCGTGACGCGCACGAAGCCGCGCGCGGGCACGACGTACTGGCGAACTTTGTAGCGTGAATAGGGCGGCACTTGATGCGACTGTACCAGGACGCCGTCGATGAGATAGGTGGCGGTCGCGCGGCCGCCGCGCGGATTTTCGTACACCGCGATCGCCTGCGGCGTCGCGAGCGGATTGCGCACCTCGACCGTGAACGACTGCAGCACGCCGTAATCGCCGGCCAGCGCTTCACCCTGCAAACGGTTCGGCAGCGGGAGCTGCCCGATCGGCAGCTCCAAGTAGGCGTCCTGGACGTCCCATTGCGTCGCGTAGTAGAACTCCGGAATCGCGTAGATGCCGCGCGCGTGCTTGTGCGTTCCTTGCAGCAGCGTCAGGTTGGTGAAGGCGACGTCGGGATCGTCGCTCGCGTTCTGCGCGTAGAGCGTCAGGTGCACGTCGCCGCCCGAGAGCACGCGCAGCTGGAGCAGATTGCTGACCACGTCTCCCGCCGGCAGGTCTTGCTCGATGACGTTGACCCAGCCGTCGGCGGGTATGGTGATGAGCCGCCCTTGATTCGAGACGACGTCGACGAGAAACGCTTTGGTCGAGGTGTGGCCGGCTTCGAGCTCGTTGGGCGTCGGGCCGCCGCGGCCGCTGATGAACTGCACGATTGCCGGTTCGCTCGAGTGGTTGTCGGCGCGCAGCACGATGCGGCGATCCGGCTGGCCGGGCGGATTGTAGTGGAAGTAGAGAAAGCGCGACGGCGTTTGGTCGCGCAGATCGGCCGCGAAGAGGACGCCGTTCTCTTCCAGCCGCTCGGGAAAGTCGCTGACCATGAGCGAGTCCGGCGAGATGCGCGGCACCGCGACGTTGGAGACGTCGACGTGGGTCGTGCCGTCGACTTCGAAATACCCGGATCCTTGGATGAGCACCGGCACGTCGACCGAGCCGACGCGGTCTTGCTCGAGTTCATCGTTCCAGGGGATATCGTCGGGCGAGAGCACGACCTGCGCGCCCGGCCGGATTTGCGCGGCGCGCACGACCGTTCGCGCGATCTGCTCGCGGATGTAGCCGGCCGAGGCGGGATCGCCCGTGACCTCGAGCGCGACCTGCGGTGCGATCGAGCCGGCGTAGTAGGCGACGCGGACGGCTACGCCGGTCGTCAAGCCGCGCGAGTCGGAGACGGTCAACGTCGTTGCCCCGGGCGCCTTGCCGGTGAGGAAGAGCGCTTGCGTCGTCTGGTCGACGGTGACCGAGGCGATCGCCGGATCCGCCACCACGGCGCCGATCGTTCCCAGCGCCGAACCGACGACCAGGCGCTGCGTCGTCCCGACCGGCACCGAGGCGGTGCCGGGAGTGACGACGATCGGCGGCGGCGTCGGCGAGGCGGTGGGAGAGGGGGAAGCCGACGGCGAGGCCGGCGGTGAAACCGGCGGCGCCTCCGAGCCCTCCGGAAGCGATGCCGGCGTGACGATCGGAGCCGGGCTCGCGGGCGGCGAGCTCGAGGGGCTCGCGGAGGGCGCCGCCGGCTGCCAGGCGGCCAGGAGCGCGAAGGCGGCTAGGACCGCAGCCGCCGGGTGCACTTAGGCGATTTGCGGTTCGGCCCGGTTGACGGCCGATGCCAAGAGCGTCTTGTAACCGACGTTCGGAAAGAGGACCGTCACCAAGTCTTTCTCGGTGCGCTCGACGGTGCCGGTGCCGAACTTCGCGTGGACGACCACGTCGGCAATCTTGAACCCTCCGGTCGCGGCCCCCTCGTGCCGGCCCCCCTGCAGGGCACGCAGGCAGTTGTCGCACGAGCCGCAGTTGGCGGTCTCGTAGTCCTCGCCGAAGTAGTTCAGGATGAAGCGGCGCCGGCACGACGTGCTTTCGGCGTACTGCAGCATCATCGAAAGCTTGCTCTGATCGTAGGATTTCTTCGTTTCGTAGTTGGCCAGGCTCAAGACGAGGCTGCGGTTCTTGCGCGCCGCCTCGGTCAGCCCGTAGGCGGATTTCCCGACGACTTCGATGTACCCGGACTTCTTGAGCAGCGCGAGGATCACTTTGAGCTTCGTGAGCGGCAGCTGCAGGATCTTGCGCAGATCGGTCATCGCCACGCCGGCCTCCTGGCCGCCGAAGACCTCGATCGTCCCGAAGACGCGCTGGACCTCTTCGACGTCGGGATACTTTCCGGTCAGGAAGTAGTTTTGCACGCGCGTGTCGCTCATCCGGTAGATGAGGATGCAGCGCGACGGCAGGGCGTCGCGGCCGGCGCGGCCGGCCTCTTGCGTGTAGGCTTCGAGCGAGCCCGGCAGATCGTAGTGGACGACGAAGCGGATGTTGGGCTTGTCGATGCCCAAGCCGAAGGCGTTGGTCGCGACCACCGCGCGGATCGACTCGTCCATGAAGCGGTTGTGGACCTTGGTGCGCTCTTCTTTGTGCAGTTTCGAGTGATAGACCTCGGCTTCGACGTGCAGCTGCTCGGTGAGAAAGCGCTGCACTTCGAGCGCGTTCTTGATCGTCGCGGTGTAGATGATGCCCGTGCCGAGCAGCGCGTTGTCTCCGGTGAAGAGCGCGCTGACGATCTTGAGCTTGTCGGCTTCCTTGTCGGCTTTGCGCGCCTCGTAGACGAGGTTCGGGCGGTCGAATCCGCGCACGATCGGCTTGACGTGCTCGATCCCGAGCTGATGGAGGATGTCTTCGCGCACCGACGGCGTCGCGGTCGCGGTCAGCGCCAGGACGGTCGGCGAGCCGAGCCGCTCGATCACGCTGCCCAGCGCCAAATAGGCGGGGCGAAAATCGTGGCCCCATTGGCTGATGCAGTGCGCCTCGTCGACGACGAAGAGCGGCACGCGAATCGACTGCAGCAGCGCGAGAAAGGTTTCGTCCTCGAGCTTCTCCGGCGTCGTGTAGGCGATGCGGATACCGCCCGAGCGGATGCGCTCGCGCGCGAGCAGCTCCTGATCCTCCGAGAGCGTCGAGTTGAGCGCGACGACGTCGGTGATGCCGCGCTCGCGCAGCATGTCGAGCTGATCTTTCATCAGCGCGATCAGCGGGCTCACGACGACGGTGGTCCCTTCGAGCAGCAGTGCCGGGAGCTGATAGGTGAGGCTCTTGCCGGCGCCGGTCGCCAGGATCGCCAGCGTATCTTGACTCGAAAGAACGCGCAAAACGACTTCTTCCTGACCCGGATAGAAGTTCTCGAACCCGAAGCGCTCGCGCAAGGCGGCGCGCAAATCCACGACGGCCCCTTTCATGGGCTTTGACCAATCGCCGTAAAAGCCGAAACGATGGGGCCACCGAAGGCGCCCCTCGCAGAATACCATAACCCCACCTCAGTACGAACTCGTTTCACTCCTACCCGGCGGCAGGCGCACCTAAACGGCGCCACCAAGTCCCCCGGGTGTCCCTCTACCGTACCTGGCGCCCCTTGGGGTTCGCTGACCTCGTGGGTCAAGATGCCGTCGTTCGCACGCTCACGACCGCGATCGAGAGCGGCAAGCTCGCGCACGCGTACCTCTTTTCCGGCCCCCGCGGCTCGGGCAAGACCTCGGCGGCCAAGATCTTGGCCCGCTGCATCAACTGCGTGCACGGGCCGACTCCCACCCCCGACAACACCTGCGAGAACTGCCGGGCGATGCTCGCCGGGACGGCGCTCGACGTGCTCGAGATCGACGCCGCCAGCAACCGCGGGATCGACGAGATCCGCGCGCTGCGCGACGCGGTCAAGTTTGCGCCGGCCGCGATGCGGATGAAAGTCTACATCATCGACGAGGCGCACATGCTCACCAAAGAAGGCGCCAACGCGTTCTTGAAGACGCTCGAGGAGCCGCCGGCGCACGCGTGCTTCATCCTCGCCACGACCGAGCCCGAGAAGCTGCCGATCACGATCCTCTCGCGCTGCCAGCGCTACGCTTTCCGTCGCATCGCGATTCCGGTGATGATCGAGCGCATGAAGGAGATCGCGCGCAGCGAGGAGATCGAGATCGACGACGAGGCGCTCGCCGCCATCGCCTATCGCGCCGACGGCGGGCTGCGCGACGCGCTCACCATGCTCGAGCAAGCCGCCGCCTTCGCGGGCGGCGAGCCGGTCGGCCGGGCGACCCTCGACCTCGCCTTCGGCGCGACCGGGCGCGACTACGCGCTGGCGCTGCTCGACGCGGTCGTCGCGCGCGACGCGGCGGCGGCGCTCGCCGCGATCGAGGAGGCGAGCGATGCCGGGACCGAGATGGCGGTTCTGACGCGCGCGCTCATCGCCGGTTTTCGCAACCTGCTGGTCGCGCGCGTCGACCCGGCGCTGCTCGCGCGCGACTTGGCACCGGAGGATGCGGAGCGCGCCGCCGCGCGCGCCAAGAGCGTTGCCCAGGCGGTGACGGTGCGCGCGCTGCGCGTGCTCAGCGAAGCGCTCGCGCTCACGCGCTCCGGCGGCAACCCGCGCCTCGAGCTCGAAACCGCGCTGCTGCGCCTGATCCTCTCCGGTGAAGACCCCAGCCTCGAAGCTCTCGCCACTCGCCTCGCCGTCCTGGAGTCGAACGCCCCCCGGCTCACCCCGATCGCGGCGCCCGCCGGACGCGGCGCCGAGGCGCCGCCGAAGGAGCGGGAAGCCGAGCCGGAACCGGTGCGGGAGGCGAAGCCGGTCTCCGCCGCGCCGCCGGAGCCGGTCTCGCTGCAGCGGGTGCGGGCAGCCTGGCAGAGCGTGCGCAGCAAGGTCGAAGGCGGAAGGCCGCCGCTGCGCGGCCCGCTCTCGCGGGCGCAGATCGACGGCATCGAGCGCGACACGGTGACGCTCAAGCTGCCCGACAGCGTCAGCGCCGAGCGCCTGCGAGCCAGCCTCGCGCTCATCCAGGAGGCGATCCTCGACGTGCTGGGCGTTCCGCTGAAGGTTGCGCTGCGCGTCGACGCCAACGCGCCGGCGGCGAAGGCCAGCTCGCGCTCCGCCCGCGAAGCCAGCGCCGAGGAAGACCCCGACGAGCTTTTCAACTACGCCAGCGAACGGATCAAGGAATGAATCAAGCCCAACTGATGGCCCAAGTCAAGAAGATGCAGGCCGAGATGACCAAGGCGCAGGACGAG
>DATJRF010000088.1:0-8997 GCA_035505015.1 Verrucomicrobiia bacterium
CGCGGGCCTGCAGAGCGCAGCGGATCGACGTGCCAGAGAGCAAAGCGATCGAGCAGCAGATCCAGCGCGCGCGCCGCGAGCGGCAAGACGACGAAACCGAGCAGCGCCGCGTTGCGCACCGCTTCGACCGACATCGCCGTCAGCAGCGCGACCCACACCAGATCGCGCGGCCGCTCGCGCGCGAGGGTGCGGGCGCACAGCGCCACCAGCACGAGCATCGGAAGCGCGCCGTACCAAAAGAAATGGTGATCCCAGCGCAGCGGCTGCCACTCGTCGATAAAGCGGCGGATCGGGCTGCGGACGAGCGCGAGCGCGTAGAGCGGCAGCTTCGCACCCAGCGGCGTGGCGAGCAGCGCGAACGGAGCGGCCGCCGAGAGCGCCAAGCGCAAGCGCACGCCGCGCTCGCGGATGCCGCGCTGCAGCAGGCGCACGATCGCATCGATCCAGATCATCGGAACGGCGATCGCGGCGCTGGCGTGCAGGTTCGCCCACAGCGCCACGAGCGGCAGCGCCAGGAAGCACCACGCTCCCTCGCCGTCGAGCACGAATAAGAGCGCGGCGAAGAACGGCCAGGCGTAGACCTGCGCGCGAATCCCGTACGACCCGTCGAGATCGACCGCCAAGAGCGCCGTGCACAGGCAGAGCGCGAGCGGCGAGGCGCCGATGCGCCGGCCGCGCACGACCGTCACGAGCGCGGCGATCGAGAGCGCCGCTGCAGCGCCCAGCGCGAGAACCCACAGGCCGTTGCGATCGAGAAGATAGGCGACCAGCGTGCTGAACAGCCACTCCTGCGGGATCCACGGCGCGCCCGGCGCCGAAAACGTCTCGCCGCCCAGGGCGCTCGGCAACGCGTGGTTGGCGAGCACGTACGCGCCCAAATGCTTCTGCCAGAAGAGATCGCCGTCGACGTACGGCCGCACGATCGCGCGCGCCCCGAACGAGGCGCCGAGGATCGCTACGACGACGTAGACGAGTGCCACTGCATCTCGAGGCGCGAGCCCGCGGCGATGCCCGCGCGCGCGCATTCGCCCGCGCCGAGCTCGAGCACGTCGCGTGCCGCCGGCGCCGACGCCGTACGCCACGGCGCGAGCTCGGCGGCAACGCGGACGACCGTGCCGTGCTCGTCGAGGAAGACCGCGTCGATCGCCATGCGCATGCCGAAGGTGTGGATTGCACTGCAGCCGTCGAACCACATCCCTTCACCGGGAGCGAGCGAGCGGCGTCCGAGCAGGCCCCACGTGCGCGCGAGGGGGCCGGCGGCGCGCACGATCCGCCGCGCGAGCGGGCGCCCGTCGCGCCGGTCGCGCAGCGTGCCGGTCACCAAGCCTTGTAGGCGATGCCGATCGCGATGGCGGCGGCCATGTACGGCGCGAACGCGATCGGCACCGGCTTCGAGCGATACCGGATCGACGCGACGATGACCGCGATCAGCGACGCGATCCCCAGCACGAACGTCGCCGCCATCATGCCGAGCAGCGCGCCCGCCAGCGCCGCCAGCTTCGCGTCGCCCCAACCCATGCCGCGCCCTTTGGAAAAGATCGCGGCCAGTGCGAACGGGACGAAGAGGACCACGCTCGAGATCAGCACCGGCACTTGCTGCTGCGTGAAGAAGGCGAAGAGGATCGCGAGACCGAGCGGCACGAGCGTGAAGACGTCCGGCACGATCCCCGTACGGGCGTCGCAGTACCACAGGCCGACGAGCGCGATCGTCACGACGGCGCCGGTGAGGAGCTGCGCCATCGGGACGTGGCGCCACGCGACGAAGGCACCGAGCACCGCGGCGCCGGCGACGAGCGCGATCGGGCTGACGTCCACCGGCGCCGGACCGTCTTCGAAGCGTTTGAGGCCCGGCAGCATCGCGATCGCGGCGATCGCGCCGACCAGCCCGGCGCCGCCGTAGACGAGCGCTCCGACCAGCGCCTGCGCGACGTTGGTGAGGATCGCCATCAGTGGTAATACTGCGCGACGAGGCCGCCGAAGATGAGCGCCATGAGCGCGGGCAGCATGAAGCCGGCCATCGGAAAGATCATCTTCACCGGCAGCTGCGCCGCCACTTCTTCGGCGCGCATCATGCGCCGCTCGCGCGCCTCGGTGGCCAGCGCCGAAAGCACCTGCGAGATGTTGCCGCCGAGCTTCTCCGCCTGCACGATCGCGGTCACCGTGGTCGTGAGATCGGGCTCGCGCAAGCGGTGCGCCATCGCCGCCAGCGCTTCGGCACGCGAGCGCCCCAGGCGAATGTCGTCCATCACCGCGATCAGCTCGTCCTTGAGCGCGCCTTCCACCGCCTCCGCGCCGACCGCCATCGCGCCCGAGAGCGCCGTGCCGGCCTCGACGCTGGTCGAGACGATATCCAAGAAGTTCGGCAGCTCGCGCTGCACCGATTTCTTGCGCCCCTCGATCGCGCGGTTGAGGCTTGCGTTGGGGGCGGCCAGCCCCGCCGCAGCGAGGATGCAAAACGCAAAGAGCGTGGTCGCGTCGAAGTGTCCGAGCGCGAAGCCCATCAGCACGCCCAGGAAGATGCCGATGCCGCCGCCGACGATCGTGTAGAGCACGAACTTCGGCGGCGAGACGTTGTACCAGCCCGCCTCGAGCAGCCGGCGCTCGAGCGTGCGCTTCGACGATTCGTCGAGCATCTTGTGGATCGCAACCGTCGTGCTCTTGCGATCCTCCGGCTCGGCGTCCAGATTGAGCTCCGCAAGGCGGCGGTGGATATCGCCGCGCTCGACGAAGAGAAAATAGTACCCGGCCAGTCCCGCGACCAGCAGAATGATGATGATGCCGAATAACAGCGGGACGTTCACCGGCTCAGATCTCCACCCGCGACATCGCGTTCATGACGACCTGCCCGACCACCAAGCACCCGACCGCTCCCAGCAGAATCAGGCGCCCGATGAACGTGCCGGTCAGCGACGCTCGCATCGCCGGCTCGAAGATGAGGATGAAGCCGCCGACGAAGACCGGCAGCGCCGTCATCACGTAGCTCGACGCGCGCGCCTCGGAGGTGAGCGTCTTGACCTTGCGGTCGATGCGGCGCCGCTGCTTGATCGTCTCGGCCAGCGTCTCGAGCACTTTGCCGAGGTTGCCGCCGGTCTTGGACTGCAAGCGGATGGCTTTGGTCATCATCAGCATCTCCGAGCTGGGCATACGTTCGTTGAGCTGGTCGAGCGCGTCGTAGACGCTCACGCCGATCGACGTCTGGCTCAACACGCGGCTGAACTCGATCCGGATCGGGTCCGGCATCTCGCTGACCACCACGACCAGCGCTTGGCGCAAGCCCAAGCCGGCGCGCAGGCCGCTGGTCATCAGCCGCAGCGCGATCTCGAGCTGGTTGTTGAAGAGCTCGAGGCGCCGCGAGATGCGGCTCTTCACCCAGATGCCGAAGAGCCAGAAGGTCAGTGCGAAGCTCGCCGGGAGCGAAACGATGCTGATCCACGCCGCCGGTCGGTAGTAGATCACGACCACGAACCAGAGCGCGATCGACGTCACGAGGATGCGAAACGCGAGATCCTTTTCGGTGGTGCGGATCGCGGCGCGCTCCAGCATCGTGCGGTACGGCGCCGCGAACGGCGCGATCAGCCCGATCGCCTGGTCCCAGTAGTTCCACGCCAAAAAGGCCGCGCCCGCCATCACGAACAGGACCACGCCATAGATGACGAATTGGTTGGTCACCAGGCCACTGCGCGAGCGAGTTCGCTCAGGCCGCGCACGTCGTACGAGATCCCGAACTCCTCGAAGCGCTTCATGCACGACGGCTGGACGCCGCTGTAGACGAAATCGCCGATCACGCGGCTTTCCTTATCGAGGCCGCGCTGATCGTACCGAATGATCTCCTGCGTGGTCACGATCTCGCCTTCCATGCCGACCACCTCGGTGACGCTCGTCACCTTGCGCGTTCCGTCGCGCAGGCGGGCGACTTGGACGATGAGATCGATGGCGCCGGAGATCTGCTCGCGGATGGCGCGCACCGGAATGTCGAAGCCGGCCATCATGACCAGCGTCTCCATGCGGGAGAGGCAGTCGCGCGGCGTATTGGAGTGCAGGGTCGTGAGCGATCCGTCGTGGCCCGTGTTCATCGCCTGCAGCATGTCCAGCGCCTCGCCGCCGCGGCACTCGCCGACGATGATGCGATCGGGCCGCATGCGCAGCGCGTTGCGGACCAGATCGCGGATGCGGATCTCTCCGCGGCCTTCCAAGTTCGGCGGCCGCGCCTCCAAGCGCACGACGTGCTCCTGTTCGAGCATCAGCTCGGCCGCGTCCTCGATCGTGACGATGCGATCCGTCTCGGGAATGTAGCCCGAAAGGATGTTCAGCAGCGTCGTCTTTCCCGAACCGGTGCCGCCGCTGATGACGACGTTGAGCCGGCACTCCACGCAGGCACGCAGGAAGTCGACCACCGGCTCCGAGATCGCCTTTTTCTCGATGAGATTGCGTACCGTCAGCCGCTCGGTTCCGAAACGGCGAACGGTGAGGCTGGGGCCGTCGATGGCCAGCGGCTCGATGATCGCGTTGATGCGCGAACCGTCGGGCAGGCGACCGTCGACCATCGGCGTCGCTTCGTCGATGCGCCGGCCGATCGGCGCGATCATGCGCTCGATCACCAAGCGCAGTTGCCGGTCGCTGGTGAAGGTCTTGGCCGACAGGTTGATCTTGCCGGCGCGCTCGACGTAGATGTGATCCTTGCCGTTGACCATGATCTCGGTCACTTCCGGATCGCGCAGCAGATCTTCGAGCGGGCCGTAGCCGAGCGCCTCGTCGATGACCTCTTGGCGCAAACGCGCCACTTCCTCGGCCGAGCCGACCGAATCGACGGTCACCAGCTCGTTGACGATCCGCGCGACGTTCTTGACGATCTCTTCGGCCTTGAGCGGATCGGCCTTGTCGGAGGCGGCGGCAAGATCGATCTGCTTGGAGAGCGCGTCGTGGGCGTTGGCCTTGACGCGCTCGAGCTTCTCGACGTCGACGCTCGAGGCGGCGCGCGCTTCCTGCGCGATCTGATCGGGGCGGCGCTGCTTGGCCAAACGCCGGTCGCCGAGCGGCGTGCGGATCGACGGACCGTACTCGCCGTCGTGCGCCTCGAAGGTGGAGAAGCCGGCGCAGTACTCGACCAGTTGCGCGAAAGCCGCGCCGTAGCGCCGGTCGCTCTTGGGCGGAATCTCGGCGACCGCAGCGATTCCGAGCACCTTCCCGACGTCGGCGCGAGAAAGCTCCGGGCGAGGATCGCGCTGCACGATGACCGGCGCGATCTGCGTCGCCGAGATGCCGAACTTGTTCATCTCGGCGAGCATCGCCTTACCGCCGGCCATGCCCAGCAGCGTCGGCTCGACGACGAGCAAGAAGCGCGAGGTGCGTACGATGAAGGGGCGGATCGCGGCCGCGAACGGCTGCGGCGCGTCGATCACCGCGCCGGTTCCGGATTGTCCGAAGGTCTGTACGATCGTCTCGACGCGATCCGGCTTGAGCGTAAATCCGGCGTGGATGTTGTGCGCGCACTCGACGACGGTGATGCCGTTGCGCAGCTGCGCGAACGAGAGGTTGTTGTTGTCGTCGCGGTTGCCGTCGAGCTCCTTGATGCAGTCCAGCAAGATCGCGATGGTGCGCCGCCCGCCGAAATCGGCGTCGACGATCGCCATCCTCCCGCGCTTGACGAGCGCCTGGGTCAGCTCGACCGCAAGCGTCGTCGCGCCGACGCCGCCCTTCCCCCCGACGACCGTGATGATCGTTTGCGCCATGGCGGCTACGGCTGCGCGACGTCGCCGTTGATCACGATGACGCCCGGGTGGGTGGAGAACGGCGTGGCGGTGGGCAGAACCTTGGCGAGCGTCGTCGGGTAGATCAACCGTTCGGGCTGCAGCGAGTTCGCGCGCTCCTTGGGCGAGCGCAGCGCCAAGCGCAGGGTCGCATTGATGTCGGCCGAGGCGAGCATATCCGCCTGATCCGGGGTCACCGAGAGCGTGACGGTGGTCGCCGGCGCCGGCGCCGGCGTCGCTTGGCCCGGTGCCGCGGGCACGATGCTGTTGCTTTGGGCGATCGTGCCGCCCACCGCCAGCACGTTGATGTCGCGCATGATGGTGAAGGCGAGCGGGCTGCTCGCGCCGCGCGGCGGGACCGCGATGACGTCGACGTGATCCCCGGGCTTGAGCAGCCCGGCTACGCCCTTGACCTGATCGATCGAGATCGTGACGGCGCGCATCCCGTCGGGCACTTGCAGGCCGGTCGGCGGCGGGGTCGGCTTCGCGAGCATCGACGAGGTCACGATTCCGCCCTCGGGAATGTCGATCTGCGCGATCTGCCCGACGGCGTCGCCGGGATTGGCGAGCGCGTCGGCCTGCACTTGATCGCTCGGGCGCTGGATGACGGTCACCATCTCGTTCGTGATGTGGGCGCGCGCGGGAATACGCATCGCAGCGGTCAGGACGTTGCGCGGCGGCGGCGTGTTCGGCCGCGAAGAGAGCACCGCGTAGACGACGAGCCCGAGACCGATGGCAAGGATCGCCACGGTGGCGATCACGATGTTCCGTCTGTTCATCTCACCAACTTCAATGCCGGAAGTACCGTTTCGGCGAGCAGCATCCATAACACCGCCGCGGCGATCGCCACGGCGTACGGCAGCCGCCGGGCAGATGCCGGCGGCGCCGGTCCTTGCGCCAGTTGCGGCGCCACCACCCGCATCGCCCGCCCGGCAACCGAGCGAAGCTCGCCCGTCGCCGCAGCGACCGCGAGCGCGAGCACCCCTCCCATCAGCGCGGTATAGACCGCCAGCGGCAGGGCCCCGCTCAGGCCGAAGACCGTGGCGGTCCCGGCGAGCAGCTTCACGTCACCGCCGCCGAGCAGCCCGAGGCCGAACGGGATCGTCCCCAGGACGAGCAACAGGCTCCCTGCGGCAAACGCCGAGAGGAGCCCACGCCAACCAGAGAACGCACCGAGCGCCAAACCGAAGACGGCGAGCGCCACCGGCAAGGCATTGGGAATCCTCCGCGTGCGCACGTCCGCGACGGCCGCAACCGTACAGGCGGCGAGCGCTCCGAGGTAGGAGACGAGGATCAGATGCTGTTCGCGGCGCTGCCGAGCGTGTTCGCGGCGTTTCCGCCGAGTTTGGTGAGCGCGAGGATCGCGACGATGGCGATCAGCGCGACGACGAGGGCGTATTCGACGAGCGTTGCGCCGTCGTCGTTGCGAAGCATGGCCTTAAAGGTGCGGATCATGGATTCGAGCGTGCCTCCAAGTTGAGTAGGGTGGTCAGTGGTCGGGGAGCTGGTCGCCCGGGAGCCCGTACTCCGGATTCGGGATGACCACGGTCATGTGGGCCGAGGCGGTGGCGGTCGCGTCGGGCGAGTCCACCGTCACGGTCAGGGTCGTGCCGCGCCAATAGAGGGGTCCGATCGGCACGACGGCCGAGAAGTGCCCGCCGGCGTCGGCGAGGATGTCGCGCCGATTGAGAAAGACGTTGGGGAGGTCTCTGGAGATCGTCCCGTAGAGCCTCACCGTCACCGGCGCCATCGCGGGGCCCTTGCCCTCGATCTGCACCGCCTCTTTACCCGGCACGGGAGCGACGCTGACCGTCATCCCGCCCACCGTGATCGGCTCGACGCTGGCGCAGACCGCCGGGCTCGGCAGCAACGCCGAAACAGCGACGGCGAGAACCGCCGCTGCAATGAACCCGGGCCTGCCGGCTAAGACCGGCAGACGATAACGGACTCCGTACAGCACCTGGCCATCAAAATAACGTACCCGTCTCGTTCGCACAAGAGGCCAGGGCGAAAATTGTTCCCGAGGTTAAGGAAACCGTCAATTCTGTGCCGGTCGCTTCCCCGGAAGGATTCGCAGGAGCTACGATGAAGGCGCGGGACTTCATGGCGAGTCGTTTAGCAGCCCGCGTCCTCGCGGTGCTTCTTCTTCTCGTCGGCTTCTGCTTATGCCGCCCGTTGGGCGCCCTGGCGGACTCCGACGACATCGTTCTCGAGTCGGGCGCGTCGACGATCGTCGACACGCCCGGGCTGACGCGCGTCTCGACGGGCGACGCCGCGATCGCCGGGGTGGTCCCGATCGGCACCGAGCAGGTCGTCATCGACGCCAAGGGCCCCGGCCGCACGACCGTCTACGTCTGGATGCTCGACGGCGAGATCCGCAAATACCAGGTCTACGTCACCGGGCAGATCACCAACGACGTCGCCTCGATCATTCGCAGCCAGATCCACCTGCCGACCGTCCAGGTCAAGAGCTACAACCACCTCACGCTCATCACCGGGACCGTCTCCGACATCGTCGAGTACAACCGGGTCAAGGCGATCGCCGACGCCTTCACGGACTACCTCAAGAAGCAGGACGAGTCGCTGGTCTTTTCGGTGGTCGTGCAGCACCCGCTCGGGCAGCTCTCCGAGGAGCTCGCGCACGTCGCGGGCGCTTCGAACGTTCACCTGGACTACGATACGGCGGGCTCCGGCGACATCATCGTAAGCGGCAGCGTTCGCGATCGCCAAGAGGCGGAGATGGTGCTCGAGAAGGCTCGCGGCCTAGCCGGGCGCTATCTCGCCAGCAACGCCAAGGTGATCGACCGCCTCTCCGTTGCGCTCGCGGCGCAGGTCGACGTCAAGGTCTACGTGTTGGAGGTCGATCAGACCGGGCTCTCGGAGCTGGGCGTCAACTTCCAATCGGCGGTCCCCGTTCCGGGCACGAGCAACGGGCAGTTCACGCTGCAGCCGCCCTCCTTTCCCATCGTCGAGAACTTCGGCCAAGCCTCGCAGCCGGGCAAGGCTTTCAACGTCGGCGCATTCTTCCGCTCGGCGTTCCTCGCGCCCACGCTCGATCTCGTGCTCCAAACCGGGCACGGCCGGATCCTCTCGGCACCCGATCTCGTGACGCTGCCGGGCGACGAGGCGAAGTTTCTGGTCGGCGGCGAGATCCCGTACACCTACGCTTCGGGCCTGGGGACCGTCAGCGTCCAGTTCCAGCAGTACGGCGTGCAGCTCGACGTGACGCCGACGATCCTGGGCAACGGGC
>DATJRF010000089.1:0-3409 GCA_035505015.1 Verrucomicrobiia bacterium
ATTACCGACTTCGGCACGCGGCACACCGGCTATCGCGTCGGCGTCCACTTCCAATCGGCCGCGGGCCTGACCTCGGGTGCCCTGGTCTACTTCAGCGGCGTCAACGTCGGCAGCGTCGAATCGATCGAGCTGCTCAACGACAACACGGTCGACGTCATCCTCGCGATCCGCAACGACATCGACATCCCGGTCGCCTCGCGGTTCCTCATTCAGGCTCCGCTGACCGGCTCGCCCAATCTGGTCATCGTCCCCCCGCGTTCCACCACGCCGGGGCCGCTGCTGGCGCGCACGGTGCTGCCCGTCGACCAACAGCCGCAAGGGCAGAACGGCGCGACCATCTCGGATCTGCTCGATGCGGGACAGGGCGAGGTCAAAAAGCTCGACCGCATGCTCTCGCTCATGGAGGCGCGCACCCCCAAGCTGCTCGACACGCTCCAGACGACGCTCGACAATGCCAACTCGCTGACGCTCACGGCCAAGAATACGATGCTCCAGCTCAGCGCGACGATGCAGTCCAGCCTCTCGACCGCCAGCGCCAACATCGCGCAGCTCACCGGGACGCTCAACTCCTCGGCGACGATCGACTCGAAGAAGATCGGGGCGTTGCTCGACCAGTTCGCGCTGACTTCGAGCGCGCTCAACAAGTCGATGGATTCGCTCGAGGAGGTTGCGACCAACCCGCAGCTCAAGGCCAACCTCATCGCGACGGCGCAAAACATCGCCACGACGACGCAGACGATCGCCGAGCTCACCGAAGACTTGCGCCAGGTCACGGGCGACCCACAGACGCAGGCGCAGATGCGCAACACCATCGCCAATCTCAACGCCGTCATGCAGCGTGCCAACTCGCTCTTGGGCGAGCTCGGCGGCACGAGCAGCGTCTACGGCGTCGACGCGGGCGCCACGCCGTATCCGCTCCCGGCGATGCCGGCCGGCTCGCCGTACCCCTTCGGTACCTCGGCTCCACTCGCGGCTTCGGCGCCGGTGGCCGCATCCGCGCCGATCCAGCCGATCCCCGCGGCGTCGCCGGCGGGTCTCTCGCCGCAAGCCAAGGCCAAGCTGACGGGCAAGCTCGACCAGATCGCGAGCAACCTCGTGCAGATCCAACTGCGGCTCTACGGGCTTTCGGCACAGCAGGCATGCTGCCTCAATCCGACCCTGCCGAGCAACAAGGGGCCGGCGGGCGACATGAACCTCGTGATCCTGCCGAAGTACTCGACCAGCTTCCTGGTGGGCGCCAGCTCCGTCGGGAACAACACGACGTACAACGCGGCGCTGCTCGAGCGTATGGGCAACGACGCGCAGTTCGGCGGCGGCGTGCTCTATTCGCAGCTCGGCATCACCGGCAACGTCGGAATGCACAGCCTCTTCGGCGTGCAGGGGTACGCATACAACCTGCGTTATCCCTCGCTCGACCTCTACGGAAACCTGCGCATTGCGCCGGGTGCGTCGCTGTTCTTCGGCCAACGCGACATGCTGCACGCCTCGCGCCGCAATACGTACGGCCTCCAGTACCAGTTTTAGGCCGGCGCTAATGGACGAGACGCGGCCGCGTATCGGAATCATCGGTGCGGGAGCGATGGGAACGCTCTTCGGCTACCATCTCGCCGAGCGATGCGACGTCACGATGCTCGATCGCAACGACGAGGTGGCGAGCGCGATTCGCAGCGGCGGGCTGTGCGTCAACGACGGGCCGGTTCGCAGCGTGCACGTCGCCTCGCAGGCCCGCGAGCTCTTCGGATCCAACGCGCTGTTTCTCTTCGTGAAAGCGGTCGATACGCTGCGTGCCCTGCGTCCCTTTGCGGGCGAACTCAACCCGTCCTCGCCGATCGTCTCGCTGCAGAACGGGATCGGAAACGAGGACGCGATCAAGACCGCCCTGGGCGGCGCCGTTCCGGTGATCCTCGGCATCACGACCGAGTCGTCTGCGACGCTCGGCCCCGGGCGCGTGCGCAGCTCGGAGCAGGGCAACACGATCATCGGCTCGATCTCCGCCGCCCCGGCGACCTCGCGCACCGTCGCCGATCTGCTCGTGCGCAGCGGGCTGCGCGCGGCGGTCGTTTACGACATCCGGCCCCATCTCTGGGGCAAGCTCGTCGCCAATGCCGCAATCAACGCGCTCTCGGCGCTGCTCGACTGCGACGCCGGAGCGATCTTGCGCGATCCCAACGCGGCGCATCTGGCCGAATCGCTGGCCGAGGAGGCCGCAGGCGTCGCGACGGCACTGCGGATCAACCTGCCGTTCGCCAATCCGTGGCAGTACGTCACCGAAGTGATCGCTCTGGGAGCCGATTCCAAGAGCTCGATGGCCTTCGACCTGGAGTCGGGCCACCCGAGCGAGATCGACCACATCAACGGCGCCGTCGTCGCCTTCGGGCGGCGAACGTCGACGCCGACCCCGTACAACGACGCGATGGTACGCCTGATCAAAGCCAAGGAAGCCCTGCTCGGCGCCGAGCGCGCCCGCTCGTAGCTCGGCGCTTGCGATGACGCGCTTGCCGGCGGCTTCAGGCTTCGGGGTGGAGGCGTAAGAGCCGGATTACGCCGGCGTTCGACTCGATGTCGATGCCGCGCGGGCCGCCGCCGTTGACGTCGCCGTCGATGGTCTCGCTCGTTCCCGAGGAGGTACCGCGCAGAGCAAAGTCGGTGAAGAGCGATCCGTTCGCCGTATGAAGGTGGACGTGAAAGGGCACGTTCTCGTTGACCCAGACCTCGATATCGCCGCGCTGGGTCGAGAAGTGCAGCGTGCCCGGCCAATCGCCGGCTCCCATCGTTACGGAGAGGCCGCCGTTGCCGACCCTGGCCTGCGCGTACGACGGCGTGATGATCTGCACCATCCCGTTGCGCGCGTCGACCGTAGCGGGACCGTTGATGTTCGTTACGTGTACGTCGCCGCTCGCCGACTCCACGTGCAGGGTCACGCCGTCCGGAACCCGCACGAGCAGCGAGCGCAAGGGGTCGCTTGCCAGCACCGTGACGCCGGCACGCGAGGGGCGCATCGCCGGCGCGGGCGGCTGAGCGCCCTTGGCGGGCGCGGTGGCTTCGATCGTGAAGCGGTCGCGCGGCTCGCCGATGGCCGGCGCGTAGGCGTCGACCTCGGCCGAAGCGACGTTGACCGTCAGCGCCGAGCCCGGCGGCAGGATTCCGACCGTGCTCGCATAGGGCGTCTGCGAAGCGCACGCTGCCAGAGCGAGCGCGAGAAGAAGGGCGGGTTTACGCATCGCTACCGCTCTTCGGTGCGATCGCGCGGATGGGCCTCCTCGTAGCTGCGCCGCATGTGTTCCAACGACACATTGGTATAGATCTGCGTCGTGGAAAGACTCTCGTGGCCTAGGAGTTCCTTGATCGTCATGAGATCTGCCCCGTTTTCGAGCAGATGCGTTGCGAAGGAATGGCGCATGACGTGCGG
>DATJRF010000090.1:0-3842 GCA_035505015.1 Verrucomicrobiia bacterium
GAAAAGCCGTAGAACGCCGGGCGCACGTCGTTGTACTGGCCGTACGACCCGTTCTCGTCGACGAAGAACGAGCACGGCCCGCCGCCGCACGTGTACGCGGCGAGGGAGCGGGGAAGGACCGCTCCGGTCGTGGAGACCAGGGTGCCGGAGCGCCCGGTCTGATAGAGCGAGGCAAACGTCGCCCCTGCGGAGATCGGAATCGAAACGCCGTCGTTGCAGCTCGTGGCTACGGCCGCGCCGCCCGCCTGGTAGGCACCTTGCGCGTCCGTCGGTAACGCGTAGCAGGTTCCGGTGCCGATGGCGCGCGGGTTGACGAGCACGGCAAAGGCGTCGCCGAACTCGCCCGAGCTTTGAAACATCTGCTCGTTGAACATGCGCAGCGTCGTCGAGGTCGTGTACGAACCTTCGATCTCGAGCAAATGCTCGGAGTCGAGCTGATCCGCGAACGTCGCGCTGGCTCCGCGGGTGTGGGAGTTGAGCTCGTAGTCGCCGGAAAAATATCCGGTGTACGGCTGCCACGACGAGTCGGGACCGGTCGTAATGTAGTCGGAGTAGTACGAATACCCGTAGACGCGGAGATAGGCGGCGGAGCCGTAGTTGCGCTGGTACTGCAGCTTGACGATCCCTTGGTCGTTGTACCCGACGTCGCGCTGGTCGAGTGGAATTGGGGCGTCGAACGCGCGGTCGCCGGGCGAGGACGGGAAAAAATACGGATCTACCAGCGAGGCATAGTTCGCCGGAAGCATCGCGCCGAGCGGCCCGCGGTAGCGGTAGGCGTCGAGATAGTAAGGGAGCCGGCCCGGTTGATAGGCGGTGCCGTTGAAGTTGAGTAGGCCTTCGTCGTTCGGGGAGCTCAAGAGTGCGGTAAAGATGGTGTCGTCGTCGTAGAGCAGCTGGACGTCGTCGTGCCCGGAGTCGCGGCCGTGCGGGATGCCGACGTGCAGGTTCACGACCGTCGTTCGGCTGTCGACCCCGTCCGGGGTGGCGCCGGCGAAGCTGATGGGTCCCAGGACGTATCCCGGCTTCCCGTCGATGCCGGTATTGAGGCGGCCGCCGGTAAAGCACGAGGGCGGCATCTCTGCGAGCGATCCGGGCGGCGGAAGCTGCGCCGGCGCCGGGCAGGCATTGAGGATGGAGCCGAACTCGTCGGCGACGGCGGCGCCGTTGAACTGATCGCCGTAGCGATGCTCCTGATCGAATCCGCCGATGCCGACGTAATACGAAAACAGACGGTCGGGGGTCGAGCCGCCGGCTTCAACGTCGAAGCGATGGTAGAACGTCGGGCCGCCGATTGCCGGCGCGATCGTTGCGTAGCCGGGGAAGGTTCCGGTCTTGAGCACTTGGTTGACGAATCCGGCCAGGCCTTGCGCCTCGGCGCCGGCCGGCGTCGCGCCCGTATAGACTTGCAGCTCGAGCTGTCCGAGCGACGAGAGCGATCCGGAAGGATAGTTATCGAAGGCGCGGTTGACCGGAACGCCGTCCAGCTCGTATCCGACTTGATCGGCGTCGCCGCCGCGCACGTGAACGGCTTGCAGGTAACCGCTTTGGTTCGCGGGGACGAAGGCTCCGGGGACCGAGGCGATGGCGGAGTACGCGCTGTCGAGGTCGCCGCCTCCCCCGAGGGCGCTCGCTCGCGCCTGCTGCGCGCCGTCGATCGAGGTGATGTCGGCGGTGGTGCCCGGCCTGACCAGATCGGAGGCGTTGCGCGACGAAACGCTCGCGATCGTGTGCAGCGTTTTGCGCAGCGTGAGCGAGAGCGTCTGCTGCGCGTCGGCGAAGACGGCGATACCGGGGTAAGAGGCGGAGTCGAACCCGGGTTTGGAGACCGAGATCGTGTACTCGTCGGGCGCCAGCGAAACGAACGAGAAGTGTCCCCTCGCATCGGTGAGGGCGACGGCAAGCTGACTCGGGCTGGTCGCGGTGACTCTCGCTCCCGCGATCGGGGCGCCGGTTCCTCGCTCGGCGACCGTGCCGTTCAGACCGCCGGTCGTGCCGGCCCGCGCCGGCGGCGGGAGGGCGAAGCAGGCGCCGGCGACGAGCACCGCAACAAGCCGCCGCATTCTCGCCGTCTCCGATGAAGCTTACGGCGCAGTGCCGGGGGCGACGGGCGCGGGCGGTGCCGCGATGAAGCGGCGCAACTCCTGGGCGCCCAGCGCCTTGGAGAAGAAGTAGCCCTGCCCGTAATCCACGCCGCGCTCGAGCAGCATGCCGACTTGCTCGCTCGATTCGACGCCCTCGGCCGTCACTCGCAGCCCCAAGGTCTTCGCCAGCGCCACGATCGAATGGACGATCGCCGCCGCCTGCGGATCGGTTGGCATCGGCGTAACGAACGAGCGGTCGATCTTCAGGCCGGTGATCGGCAAGCGCCGCAGATAGCTCAGCGACGAGTATCCCGTGCCGAAGTCGTCGATGACGACGCGGACGCCGAGGTCGCGCAGCCGGTTGAGGACTTGGAGCGCGTCGTCGGCGTTCTCCATGATCGCCGTTTCGGTGATCTCGAGTTTGAGCGAGGTGGCCGGGAAGCCCGAGCGCTCGAGCGCGCTCAGAATATTTGCGACGATGTCCGTTCGCGTGAGGTGCGTCGCCGAGACGTTGACCGATACCTCGAACGGCGTCCCGATCTCGCGGGATATCGCGGCCGCGTCGAGGCACGATTGCAACAGCATCATCGAGTCGATCGCCCCCAGCACGCCCATCTGCTCGGCGATGCCGATGAACTCGTGCGCGCTCATAACGCCTCCGCTGGGGCGCTCCCAGCGCACCAGCGCTTCGACGGATACGAGCCGTCCGTCGGCGAGATCGACGATCGGCTGGTAATACGGCATAAACTCGCCGCGCGCGATCGCGCGATGCAGGTCGCCTTCCATCGTCAGGAGCCTGCGTGCCCGTTCGTGCATGGCTTCGTCGAAGAGCGCGTAGCGGCCGCGCCCGGCCTTCTTGGCTTCGTACATGGAAATGTCGGCGTCGCGAAGCAGCTCGGCGGGCTGAGTGTAACGCTCGCTCGCGATCACGACGCCGATCGAGGCTCCGCTGTAGATGTCGCCGCCGTTGACGACGAACGGCTCGTGAACGCTGGTGAGGATGCTTCCAACGACCTCCAGAACCTTGCGGACGTCCCCGCCGTCCAGCGGAAGAAGCGCGGTAAACTCGTCGCCGCCGAGTCTGGCGAGCAAGGTGTTCGGCGGCACCGACTCTTGCAGGCGGCCGGCGATGAGCTTGAGCAGCTCGTCGCCGATTCCGTGACCGAGGCTGTCGTTGACGATGCTGAAGCGATCGACGTCGACGAAGAGCACGGCGAAGTGCGAGCCCGAAGAGCGCATCGCCGCGAGCGCCACCGCGAGCTCCTCGAGAAAAAGCTTGCGATTTGCGAGCCCGGTCAGCGAATCGTGGTAGGCGGACTCGCGCATGCGCTCGGCCAGCTCCCGATTGCGGCGCGACCGCACGGCGACCACGACCGTTACCAGCGCGACGAGCCAAACGGCGAGCACCGCGGCGGCGGTGCTGATGACGATCGAGCGCACGCGCGCGTCGGTGCCCGAGGTGTCGGAGGAGAGATGCAGCGTCCAGGCGGTCAGCGCGAGCGGAGCGCTGAGGGCGGCGCGCCGCGCGCTCGCCGGCGGCGGCTTGCCCGTACCGATGACGAATGCGCCGCCCTGGTCCGTGACGTACGCGACGTCCCCGGGCTCGAGCGGCGCGCGCATCAGCGCGATGACGTAGCGAGGCAGCGAATCGACCGAGACGACGCCGGCGACGGTGCCGTCTTGGTAGAATGGCCGCAGCGCGCTCAGATACGTCACCCGATCCTCGAAATACGGATGCGTAAAGACCACGCGATCGCCCGC
>DATJRF010000091.1:0-4867 GCA_035505015.1 Verrucomicrobiia bacterium
GCGGTTTCCGCCGACTTCGCCGATCTTGAGGTCGAGTACTTCGAACATGGTGCTCCTTTGATGAAGGCAGTAATGAACGGATCCTCGTCCACGGTATCAGGGCCGCACGGCGCCGCAGAAGAGAAAAACGCGCGATATCCATGCCGATTTTTGCACAACCCGTGCCGAAGGTGCGCCGCCTGGAATGGGGCGGTGCGGCGGTGCGCAAAGGATCGGGCGTGCGGATGACGACCAACTCCCTTCTTTGCGGCGGGACCGCCGCGCGCGCGCGCGCAATGGCCGCGCTGCTCGGCCCGCGCATCGTGCGCGATGCCGGCGAGCGGCCGTTCGAAGGCCGCGGCCTCGCCGGCGACTCCGGGCGAGCGCTCTCACTGTTCGCGCTGGCGCGAGGCGGCGATCCGCTCTACGAAGAGGCGGCGCGATCGCAACTGCGGCGCGTCGTCCTCGCCGAGGATCGCCCCGGTGCAGGCCTGTTCGGCGGCATGTCGGGCCTACGCGGCGTGGCCGGGATCTTGGCACTCGAAGAGCCCCGCTACGGCAAGCTCGTGGAGCAGTGCGACGCGTTCATCGACGAGCAGTTGCCGCCGCCCGGCGACGAGCGCGTGGCGGCGAGCGCCGATTTCGACGTCATCTCCGGCTGGAGCGGCATGCGGCTGGCGCGCTGCGTCGCCGGCAGCGGCGAGCGCGATCGGCTGATCGATCTGCTGGCTTGGGTGATGGCCGACGACCGGCGCTGGTGCTGCCTGCACCCGATGCGCTTGAACGAGGCGCCGGAGAACGATCTCGGCCTCGCGCACGGCATCCCCGGCGTTTTGGCTGCGGTCGCGTTGACGATGGGAACGCTCGACGACGAGCTGCGCGCGCTGCTCGCACGCTGCGCGCACGACGTGCGGCGCCACGCGCGGCGCAAGGGGGAGCGCATCTTGTGGCCGGGGCACGCGCAGGCCGAGGCCGGCGTCGTCGTGCGCTCGGCATGGTGCTACGGAACGCCGGGCGTCGCGGCAGCGCTCTACTGGAGCGCGCGCGCGCTCGGCGATCGGGAGCTCGGCGATTTCGCGCTAGAGGCGCTCGAAGGCGAGGCGCGCGCCTCGCTCGAGGAGTGGGGCGCGGTCGATCACGCGCTCTGCCACGGCACGCTGGGCAACGCCCTCGTCTTCGCCAGCGTCGGGACGCAGAGCGAGAATCCCGTGCTGCTTGAGGCGGTCGAGCGCGCTGCGAGCGCCGCGCTCGACGGGCTGGAACGCGACGGCGGTGCCTGCTGGGGCATGGCGATGGATATGACGCGACAGGATCTTTGGAGCGAGCTCGACGGTGCGGCGGGGATCGCGCTCGCGCTGCTCACGCTCGTGGGCGACGCCGACTCGACCTGGCTGCGTCTGCACGCCCTGGAGCCGTTGGCCTTCGTCTAAACGGGCTTGTCGCAACTCGGAAAAAATCGGTGGGATTCCGGAAAACTGCACCGGTTTTGCCGGCTCTGCGAGCGCGCTATAGTCGAGCCCTGACGCACTGCGAATCCTTAGGAAAGGTCTCGAATGTTCGAAGAACTCGATCTGAAGATCGGCGAAGCCAAAGGCGAGAAGAGCCCGCTGACGACCATCACCGTCAAGCCCTGCACGAAGATCTGCACGGTGACGCAGAAGACCAACTGCGGTACCTGCGGCTAAGAGCCCGGCCGGCGCTCGCGTTTCGCGGTCGCGCGAAGCGCGAGCGTCGCGGACCCGGCAAGCAGTACGTAGGCCGCGGCGATCGGCAAGAGCGCGGCGTCTCCGCCCCACCAGCGCAGACCGAGGCCCTCTCCCGTCCAGAGCGTTCCGAGCGAGAGCAGCATCGTGCCGACTAACGCTTTCATCGTGTTCTCCGGCACGCGCGAGAAGGGTTTGCGCAACGCGATCGCCGCGAGCGCAACCGCGACGAGCGCAGCCGCGGCGCCTGCGACCGACCACGCGATCGCCCCCGCGCGCGAGGCCGAGAACGTGACGACGATCACGGCCACCTCGAGCCCCTCGACGAAGACTCCCTGAAAGGCAACGACGAAGCCCCCGCGTTCGTTGCCCGTGCGCAGCGACTCCATTTCGCGCTCGAAAGCAGCGGCCTCGTCGTGCATGGCTTTTCTGCCGGCATAGCGCAAGACGGCTTTTCGCAGCCACGCGCCGCCGAAGAGCACGAGAAATGGGCCGATCACGAGCTCGACGCGCTGCAGCGAGGCGGCGCTTGCGAAGAGTTGGCCGAAGAGCGCGACGGCGGCGGCGAGCGCGAGCGTTGCCGCGGCCGCGCCGGCGGCGGCTGCGCGCCAGCTCTGCGCGTAGCCGACCGCCATGACGATCGTCGCGGCTTCGACGAACTCGACCGCCGAGGCGAGAAACGAGGTCCCCGCGAGCACCCAAAGATTCACGGCACGAAGATCCCCACGGCGGCGGCGATGACGACGAGCAGCCACGCCGGGGCGCGCGCGACCTGCAGCGCGGCGAACGCCACGACGACGGCCAGCAGATCGAGCCAACTGCGAACCGACGAACTCGCGATCGGCGTGACGAGCGCGGCGGCGAGCAACCCGACGACCGAGGCGTTCGCGCCGGCGAGCGCGGAACGAAAGCGGCCGTTGCTCGCGAGCGATGCGTAAAACGGCGCGATCGCCGTCAGGAGAAAGAACGACGGTGCGAAGATCGCGAGCGACGCGAGCAGCGCCCCCGCCCAGCCGAGCGCTCCGCCGTAGGCCACGGCTCCGGCAAAGGCGGCGATCGTGAAGAGCGGTCCCGGCATCGCCTGCGCCGCCGCGTAGCCGCCGAGGATGCTTTGCGGATTTGCGATCCCCGCGCTCGAGAGCTGGCTCTGCATGAGCGGCAGGACGACGTGGCCGCCGCCGAAGACCAGGCTGCCGATGCGAAAGAACTCGTTCGCAAGCACCAGCGCGGGCGCGTGCGTTGCCGCCGCCGCGGCGCCGAGCGCGACCAGAACCAGCAGGAAAGCGCCGAAGGCGACGGCACCGGTACGGCGCGAGACGCGCAGGTCGACGGCCGGCGGCGTGCTCGCGATCTTGCCGTGCAGCAGGAGGGCGCCTGCGCCCGCGCACAGCGCGATCGCGAGCGGGCCGCTCCAGGCGGCCGGCGCGAGCAGCACCGCCGCGAAGGTGCCGAGCGCGAGGGCGATCCGGGGCGGGTCGGGTGCCAGCGTCGCGCGCATCGTGACGACGGCGCTCGCGACGACCGCGGCTGCAACCAGCAGCAAGCCGTGGAGGCGATCGCCGATCGCCAGGCGCGGCAACGCTAGGCCGATCGCGGTCATCAGCAGCGCCGAGGGTGCGGTGAAGCCGGCCCAGGCGGCCGCCGCGCCGGGCGGACCGGCCGCGATCCAGCCGATGAGGATGCCGGTTTGCGAGCTCGACGGGCCCGGCAAGAGCTGCGAGATCGCCACGCACTCGGCAAAGGCGGCCTCGTCGAGCCACCCCCGCCGCTCGACGAACTCGGCGCGAAAGTAACCCAGATGCGCGATCGGGCCTCCGAACGAGGTGGCGCCGAGTCGGAGAAAGGCGAGCAAGACCTCGAGCGGCGAGCGCGTCACTAGTGTCGCCTTGTGCGCGCCGCTCCAAGGGGCCTGCGCCGGCGCAGCGGCCGGCCAAAGGAGGGGTGCGCGGCGGAACGCAAGTCCCGTTCATGGATCTTTCGAAAACGACGGTTTACGCCGGCGGCGCCTTCGGACCGTACGAAGACGCCAAAGTCGGCCTGCTCACGCACGGCTTGCAATACGGAACCGGCTGCTTCGAAGGCATCCGAGGATATTGGGTTCCGCAAGAGCGCGAGCTGCTGCTCGTGCTCCTGCGCGAGCACTACGAACGCCTTTCGACTTCGGCGAAGATCCTCACCATGAAACTGCCGCACACCGTGGACGAGCTCGTGGAGATCACGCTCGAGCTGTGCGCGCGCAACCGCTTCGAGAGCGACGTCTACGTGCGCCCCTTCGTCTACAAGGCCGCGGAAGACGTCGGCGTGCGGCTGCACGGCGTTCCCGATGCGTTCGCGATCGTTCCCGTGCCGTTTACGAGCTATCTCGACACGCGCAAGGCGCTGCACGTCTGCGTGAGCTCGTGGCGCCGCGCCGACGACACGATGGCGCCGCCGCGCGCGAAGATTACGGGCCTCTACGTCAACTCGGCCCTGGCCAAGAGCGAGGCGATCGAGAACGGCTACGACGAAGCGATCCTGCTCTCGCACGACGGCCACGTCGCCGAGGGCTCGGCCGAAAACATCTTCCTCGTCCGGCGCGGCGTGCTCTACACGCCGGACCCGTCGCAAAACGTTTTGGAGGGCTGCACGAGGCGCGCGATCATGGACATCGCGCACGACCTCGGCATCGACGTCGTCGAGCGCTCGATCGATCGCGGCGAGCTCTACTGCGCCGACGAGATCTTCTTTACGGGCACCGCCGCGGGGATCGCCGCCGTCGGCTCGGTGGACCGGCGCGTCGTCGGCGACGGCGCCACCGGCCCCATCACGCAGCGCCTCGGCGAGGTCTACGCGCGCGCCGTCACCGGGCGGGAGCCCCGTTACGCGGATTGGATATCCAAGACGTACGCTTCGCGCAAGCCCGCCGCCACGCGATAGCGGCCTTTAGCCGCCGCCGGTGCCGATCTGGGTGCCGGCCGAGCTCCAGTACAGGAAGTCCGGCGAGGAGTCGGGAGCGCTGCCCGCACCGAACGCGAACGGCGCGAAGCCGTTGGCTTCTCGCCATAGCGCCAAACGGTGCTCGTCGTTATAGGTGAGCAGCGAGATCGTGTGAATGAACTCGCGGCCGAGATCGAGCGAGGGCAGCCCGGTGGTCATGATCGCGATCACGTAGGGTGCGTTGTTTTCGTAGACGATGCCGGCGTCGT